>JBBSAU010000018.1:0-11865 GCA_038251925.1 Patescibacteria group bacterium
ATGTATGGCGAAAGACAGAGAGAAAAAAGTAACCCAAGATAGATCCGAAGATAGGGGCAAGAGAGAAGAGGCGGCTTTAAGCGCCATGGAACAAATTCGCAGTAAGTTTGGTGAGGGTTCGATTATGCGTTTCGGTGATGCTCGTAAAACTAATGTTGATGCAATTTCAACTGGTTGTTTATCGCTTGATATGGCATTTGGTATTGGCGGTGTGCCCCGTGGTCGTATTATTGAAATTTATGGACCAGAGTCATCGGGTAAAACAACTTTAGCGCAGCATATCGTCGCTGAGGTTCAAAAGACGGGTGGAATTGCTGCTTTCGTTGATGCTGAGCACGCCCTCGACCCTGACTATGCGGCTAAGATCGGAGTTAATATTAAAGAGATGTTACTTTCCCAACCGGATAGCGGTGAACAGGCTCTAGAAATTGTTGAAACTTTAGTTCGCTCAAATGCAGTTGATGTTATTGTTGTTGATAGTGTCGCCGCTTTGGTTCCACAAAAAGAAATTGAAGGTGACATGGGTGATCAGCACATGGGTCTGCAGGCGCGCTTGATGAGTCAGGCTCTGCGTAAATTAACCGCGGCGATTGGTAAGACCAAGACAGTAGTTATTTTCATTAATCAGATTAGAATGAAAATTGGAGTCTTCTTTGGAAACCCAGAAACAACTTCCGGCGGTAATGCTCTAAAGTTTTATTGCTCAGTTCGCGTTGAAATTCGTCGCGCTGCCCAAATTAAGATGGGTGAAAAAATTATTGGTAACCGCGTTAAGGTTAAAATTGTTAAAAATAAAGTAGCCGCTCCATTTAAAACTTGTGAGTTTGATATTATGTATAATGAAGGAATATCAGTCGCTGGCGATTTGCTTGATTTAGGTACAGAAGTAGGAGTAATTAAAAAGAATGGTAATACTTATTCATTTGGCGAAATTAAACTTGGCACCGGCCGAGAAGTCGCTAAAAAAATGATTAAAGATGATAAGAAATTAATGGCTGAAATTCGTAAGGCGATCATGACAGCTGTAAAAGCTAAAGAACTGGCTGATGCTAAATAAATCTTTTAGTAAGTAAACGTCTGAAGTTTAAAGATAGAAATCAATTCAAATAAATAAAAACCGTCTCGGATCGAGGCGGTTTTTAGATAGAAATTTATTCTTTATGGGTTAAAGCTTCTTTTTTCCGTTATATTTTTCGAGATTGTCAGTTAGCTTATCAAATATTTCCTTTATATCACCGTTGCCATCAATTAAAATAAGTTTTTTTTGTTTATGGTAGTAATCGAGAATCGGTTGCATCTCGGCGCGATAAATTTTAAAACGTTCTTTAATAATTTTTCGATTATCATCACTCCTGCCAGAAGTTTTAGCGCGTTCAATTATTCTTTTAATTCCTTCTTCTTCTGAGATTCTTATTTTTAAAACAGCCGTGACCCCATGGTCGACTTCAGTAAGAATTTTATCAAGCATTTTGGCTTGTCCAAGAGTGCGCGGAAAGCCGTCAAAAATTAAACCTTTAGCATTTTTATGATGCCTAATTGCTTTCTCCATTATTTGGTTAATCATATCTGCCGGTACAAGACGTCCGGCCGCTAAACATTTTTTTATTCTATCACCAAGCTCACCCTTTTTTATTTCTTGACGCAAAATCTCCCCACTTGAGAGGTGAATGAGTCCGTATTTTTCGGCTAATAATTTAGCCTGTGTTCCTTTGCCAGCACCGGGGGCGCCAAAGATAATATAATTTTTCATAATCCTTAGTTATTATAGCGGAAATTAATATTTTGGCCAAGTTTCGATTGATTTATGCTCTTGTTGACGTTATATTTAGCATATTAACATATAAAATAGAAAGAGAATATTTAACAAAAAAACAGATTAAAATAATCTGTTTTTATGTATAAATTTTTTTAATCTTCTTCTTTTATCTCTGGTAGAAAATCATTAAAATCAGGTTCTTCGAATTGATGCTCGCCTTTAGTTTTTTCCGCTTCGCGTTTAGCTTGGCGGACTTCTTCTATCCGATTTCCTGGAGCCCCTGCATTTATTTTTGGGTTATAATCTTTATATAAGCCCAGTTTTGTTCCAATTCTTTCGCCATCCATTGTTCGAGCATGGCCACTGTAAAAGTTATCCATTGAGGTTCGGTGGTCAGCTTTATGAATACTTCTTCTTATTTTGTTTTTTAAAATTTCAACCGTTTCGTCGTTTTCCTCAATATCTCCTTCTATTTTTAAATCATTGGTAGTGGCCGCCTCTTCCTGAATCGCTGAGCGAGCCTCAGCTAGCAGTTGTTTTGTTTGCCCATTTAAATCACTAATTTTTGTTTTGCGACCGGAAGCATCAATAAATAAATTATCCTTAGAATCAATTTTAACTGCTTCAGTCAGTTTTCGTTTTCTTTCAGCAATCGTATAATCATCTTCGTATATTCCCATTTTCTTAGTTTCGCCGACGTGACGATTAGGAATATATTCTTTTTTTGTTTCAGACTCGTTAGTCGATTTTTCTTGAGATTTAAATATATTAAACATATTTGTTTTTATATTTTTTATGTGCGCCGTGCTGGATTCGAACCAGCGACCATCTCCTTAAGAGGGAGCTGCTCTACCAACTGAGCTAACAGCGCATTTTTATTTCTGTGTTTAGGTACTTAGTCCTGTGGCGGGGGCGGGGCTCGAACCCGCGACCTTAGCGTTATGAGTGCTACGCTCTAACCAACTGAGCTACCCAGCCATTTTATATTAGATTAAAATGAAATTCAACCTTTTTGTGCGCCCGACAGGATTTGAACCTGTAACCCCTTGGTCCGAAGCCAAGTACTCTATCCAGTTGAGCTACGAGCGCTACAAAACGCCCTCAGTCTAAGATTCGAAATCTTTAGATGGGCGTTTAATTTATCTTTTTCCCTTCAGTGCTTGCTTGAGGTGGTAGCCTGTTTTAAACTTGGCAACTTTTACAGCCGGAATAGTGATTCTTTCGTTCGGCTTCTGGGGGTTAACACCACCGCGAGCATAGCGGACGCGAGCTAAAAAAGTTCCGAAGCCAGCGATTGTGACTTCGCGATCAGCTTTAAGCTCTTCAATGATTGTGTCAGTAATAACATCAACCATTTTTTCCGCCTGTTTTTTGTTTAGTCCCTCGACATCATGATAAATTTTGTCGATGAGTTGTGCTTTGTTCATATGTTTATATGTTTAGCATTAAACATTTGTTTAGGCCTCCTTCTAACTTAACGAGCATATTCAGTGACTCGCATTTCGCGAATAACATTCACCTTAATCTCTCCTGGGTATTTTAACTCATTTTCTATCTTTTTTGCAATATCCCTAGCCAAATTATGTGCTTGCAGATCATCAATCGCATTTGGCTCAACAAAGACGCGGACTTCGCGACCAGCTTGAATTGCATAGACTTTATCAACACCGTCAAAGGTTAAAGCGATTTTTTCAAGCTCTTCTAGACGTTGTAAATAATTTTCATAACTGTCTTTACGGGCTCCCGGTCGAGCGGAGGAGATTGCGTCAGCTACTTTAACAATAACGGCAATTAAAGTTGAGGGTTTATCGTCGTGATGAGTTTCAATTGGAGCAATAATTTCGGGTGGTAAATTAAATTTACGGGCAATATCGCGACCAATTTCAGTGTGGTTTCCTTGAACCTCATGGTCAACGGCTTTACCGATATCATGGAGTAAGCCACCTTTCTTAGCGAGAGTGACATCGGCGCCCAACTCTTCGGCGAGCATAGCAGCTAAGTGAGCGACTTCAATTGAGTGACGCAAAGCGTTTTGACCATAGCTAGTACGATATTTTAAACGACCAAGGATAGAAACTAATTTTGGATCAAAACCGGTAACACCAACTTCATACATTGCTTCTTCGCCCGCCTTTTTAATATCAAGGGCAATATCTTTTTTCGCATTTTCAACTGCATCTTCAATTTTAGTCGGATGAATACGGCCATCTTTAATTAAGTAATCAAGCGTTTTTTTGGCGATATGACGGCGAATTAATGAAAAGCCGGAAACAGTAATGGCGTTAGGAGTATCGTCGACAATGATTTCAACTCCAGTCATGGTTTCAATTGCCTTAATATTACGTCCTTCGCGGCCAATAATTCTACCTTTCATTTCATCACTCGGTAAATCAACGGTGGTGGTTGTGAGTTCAACCGTATAATTAGAAACCATTCTTTGCATGGCGAGAGCCATCATGTCCTTAGCTTTATCGTTAATTGTGTCTTCAGAATAGTTTTCTAATTTATTGATTCTAACTAGTAAGTCGGAAGCATTTTCTTCCTCAACTTTTTTAATTAGGATTTCTTTAGCGGCATCCTGACTTAAACCAGAAATTTCCGCTAGTTTTGTTTCTTGGTCAACTTTAATGCTTTTAATTTTTTCTTTAATTTCTTGAACTTCATTAACCTTGTCGTACAATTTCTGCTGTTTTTCTTGGAGATCTAGTAATTTTTGAGAAAATGAGTTTTCACGTTGCTCAAGTCTTTTTTGCAGTTGGTTAATTTCATTGCGGCGAGAAGATTCTTCTTTTTTTGACTCCTCAATAATGCTAAGAGCCTTATCTTGAGCCTTAAGAATTAAATCTTTTTCCTTGATTTTCGCGTCGCTAATTAATTTGTCGGCTTTTTCAGTTGCATTTGAAACTTTTGAGGTTGCTGACTTTTTGTAATAAGCGAAGCCTATAAAAAAACCACCTACAGCCAAAACTACATACAAGACATAGCTTAGATATTCCATATAAATTGGAGCTGTCCTTAAGAAATAAGGTTGGTGGAAATAAGTAGTCTTAAATTTTGAAAAACTGAAACCACTTTAAAAGAGTGATATTCTAGAAGATATTATTACTAGCTATAGATAATTTTTTAGCTAATTTTGGGCAATTAAACTGAGTGTACATAATTAATTGATTGATCTTCGAAAATAATTTTTATTACAACTTTAAGAGGTGTTTAGTTTTCCTGACTTATTCCTAAAAACAGATTTTAATTAATAAATTATAAACTTATATATGCCAACTTTAGCACTTAATTTTAGATTTGTAAAGCCCTAACATTAGGTAAAATCGTTTGACAACTACGGTCTGATAATTTAAAGTATAAATATAACAAGTCAGAAAGGAGAGCTAAATGAGGAGTCTGTTCTTTGCAATCGTCTTTCTGTTTGTAACACCAAGCTTAATCGCATCAAATGCTCGGGTTTATAAATTTGAACCCATCGTCCTGAAAGTGAAAACTTTTGATTACCCGGCCACATCGCCTGCCATTCTGGTAAATCAAAAATTTGTTTTCCGAAATTCCTTAAAAAAGAATTTCAATCTTATGGATCAAAAAGATGCTGTTAATGCCGCTGAGAGTGTACCGAAAAAATACCAGGGTATCAAAAAGCCCCCGTAGCTTTTCAAAAACTCTTAAATTGAGCAATTTCAATCTGCTCTCTTACCGCGCTGTTACAAACAACTTTTAAGCCCCGTCAATTTACATTGACGGGTTTTTTTTGCGTTATAATTGACTAAAGTCAATAAATAAAGTAATATTCAATTACAGATAAATAGACTCGGAGCTTTTTCAAAGCTCTTTATTTTACTAATATAACATAAAATACTTATGAACATTACCGAGCTTGCTCGTATCTTACGGATACCGCCCCAAGAGTTGCGCGATTTATTGCCTCAGCTCGGTTTTGCTATTGGTCAGAAAGCGATAAAAGTAGATAATAATACGGCCAAAAAAATTATCAAAGATTGGCCCTTTTTACGTCGACAATGGGAGCAGAAGAAAGCTGATGCGGCTATTAAAAAACAAGACGAAGTTTTACCGAAAGAAAAGAAAACCATCGCGGTTCCTCGTGTTATCACAGTTCGCGCTTACGCTGAACTCGCGGGTATCCCAATTAATCGGGTTTTAGCGGAATTAATGAAAAATGGAGTTTTCACTTCAATTAATGAAAAAATTGATTTTGATACGGCTTTAATTATTGGTGAAAATTTAAATCTTGATGTTCAGGCGGCCGAAGTGATTGTTGCAGAAGATGATAAGGAGGACAAAAAATTAGAAGCAATATTAGCCGGAGAAAATAAAAAAGACCTGCTTGATCGTCCGCCAGTTATTGTTATTATGGGCCACGTCGATCACGGCAAAACTAAATTACTTGATTCAATTCGAAGCACGAACGTAATTGCCGGCGAGGCCGGTGGCATTACTCAACATATTGGTGCTTATCAAATTACTCGAAAAGATAGAGTTCTAACTTTTATTGATACTCCGGGACATGAAGCTTTTACCGCCATGCGTAGTCGTGGTGCAAAGGTGGCTGATATCGCTATTTTAGTTGTGGCGGCCGATGATGGTGTTAAACCGCAAACCGTTGAGGCCTTTAGAATTATCGAAGCCGCAAAAATTCCGTATTTAGTAGCGATTAATAAAATTGATAAAGAAGCGGCTGATGTAAATAAAACTAAACAAGAATTATCAACACAATTAAACATCACGCCAGAAGATTGGGGAGGTAAAATTATTTGCGCGCCGATTTCCGCTAAAGAGGGAACTGGCATTGAAGATTTATTAGATATGGTTTTACTGGTTGCGGAAACGGAAGCGATAAGTTTACAGGCAAATCCGAATACTTCAGCTGCTGGAACGGTGATTGAATCTAATGTTGATAAGGCCGCCGGACCGCTTGCCACAATTTTAGTGCAGAACGGTACTCTGCGCGTTGGCGATCAATTATGTTTTAATGATATTGTTTACGGCAAAGTTAAATCATTAAAAAATTATAAAGGTGAAGAAGTGAAAGAAGCGGGGCCATCGACCCCGGCAAAAATTTTAGGCTTAAAGATTTCACCAGCTGTCGGCGATATTTTAAATGTCGGCGAAGGCGAAAAAGTTAAAACAAATAAAATTAAAACTACTTCAAAAGCCCATGACGTTATGCCGGCAACAAGTGATGATGGCGTTGAAGATAAAACTCCAAAAGTTAATGTTGTTATAAAAACTGATTTCTTGGGTTCAGCCGAGGCGATTGAGGAGTCTCTAATGAAGTTAAATAATGAAAAAGTTAAAGCCAGGGTTATTTATAAAGGACTTGGTTATATTACTGAAGGTGATGTAAAAAGAGCGGAAGACTCGGGAGCAAAAATTCTCGGATTTAATGTTCGTATGTCGCCGGCAATTGAAACACTTGTACGAGAAAAACAAGTGACTGTTAAAATATTTTCAATTATTTATGATTTAATTCGTTTTGTAAAAGAAGAAATGCAATTAATGGTTAAACCAGAAATTAATCGCGTTGAACTCGGTCGCTTAAAAGTCTTGGCAGTTTTTAGAACTGAAGCTGATAGTCAGATTGTTGGCGGTAAGGTTCTTGATGGCGAAATTAAAAATAATAGTTTAATCGATGTTAAACGTGGAGATGATTTTATTGTTTCCGGAAAATTAACACGTTTACAATCAGGTAAGCAAGACGTGGTTTCGGTTGAGAAGGACCAAGAAGCCGGATTAAAGTATGAAGGTAAGCCAGTTGTCGCCGTTGACGATATCTTAGTAATTTACCAAGAAGAACGAATAGTCGATAAAATTTAATATGTCTAAACTTGAGCGTGTAAACGATTTATTATTAGTAGAAATAGCCCAGGCGATTAATCGCGAGGTGGCTGTTGAGAATGCTCTAATTACTATTACCTATGTTGAGTGCTCGCCGGATTTAAAGCAGGCAAAAATAGGTTTTTCAGTTTTGCCGGATAATTTGACCGGAACGGCTCTGCGTAAATTAACGGCTGCTACTAGTCAACTAGCTGGTATTTTACGCTCAAGGACTAAAATGCGGCGATTGCCTCGCTTAATTTGGGAATTTGATGCGACGGAGAAAGAGGCGAGTAAAATAGAAAAATTAATCGCTGGAATAAGTGAAGAAGAAGACGAAGAATAAGAAGCCCAGAGGAATCTGGACTTTTTTGTTTTTATCGGATAGAATAATCGATTATGGATTTAACAGCCAAACTACAATTAGCTTATGATAAATTAGCTTCAGCCAAGCGTCTTTTACTGATTGCCCACACATCTCCGGATGCAGATGCAATTTCTTCGCTTGGGGCGATGATTGAAGTAGCTGAAAAGCTGGATCTAAATACCTATGCCTATGCTGAACGGAAACCACAGGGAACTTATGATTTTATAAATAATGAAAATTTAATAGTTTCCGAAGAGCCGGCTGATTTGCGAATTTTTGATGTTATTTTGATTTTAGATTGTGGGTCTTTAGCGCGTACAAACCTTGAACTCAGAATTAGAAATTTAATTGCTTCTAAAAAGAGTGGAAAATTAAATGAGCGTCCATATATAATTGAATTTGACCATCATGAACCGCAAGAAACTTATGCTGATTTAGAAATAAAAGAACCCGATAAAGCCGCTACAACAGAAATTATTTATCAGTTTTTAAAAATTAATGGTTTAACTATTACTAAAACTTTAGCTGATTGTATCTTAATTGGATTAATGACCGATACCGGACATTTTTTACATGCCAATTCTTCGCGCGAGGCTTTAGCTGTGTCATCAGAAATGTTGCTAAGAGGAGCGTCACTACCAAAAATTATTAATAAGACAATTCATAATAAAAGTTTTGCAACTCTAAAAGTTTGGGGACGAGCACTCGAAAATATGAAGTTTGATTTAAGTAGTGGTCTGGCGTCTTCAGCTTTGCTTGAAAGTGAGCTAAATGAATTATTAACTCCTGCCGAAAGAGAAGGTCATTTTGATTTATTTGGCGACATCGTTTCTTTTCTGAGTTGCCTAGCGGGAGTTAGAGTTGCCCTTTTATTGAGGGAAGAAAACGGCGTCGTGAAAGGAAGTTTAAGAACAACCCAAGATGATATAGATGTGGCTAAATTAGCTCAAAATTGGGGCGGTGGAGGCCATAAGAAGGCAGCTGGCTTCTCACTTAGAGGAAAAATCAAATCGACGGTTAACGGCTGGAGTGTTTTAAAAAGTGAATAAGTTATGAAAATATAATAAGTAAAATATTTTGTAAATTAAAGTTTAATGTTCATTAAAAATAAAGTCATGAAAGAAAAAAAAGAGAAACAGATGTATTGGTTTGTTGAGCCGATTGGCGGGCATACTAATGAAGTTATAGCTAAGCGATTGGCTGAGTTAGGCGAGATTGCCGATGGTACAAATCAAGAACTGAAAGATAACGACGGGAAACCTCACTCTGTTTTCAGTGTTGTTTCCCATCAGCGGGTTTTAGAGCTTTATAAAAGTCAGGATCAATTCAGACTGACGTTCAATGTTTATGCGCGTGAAAAAAACAGTGGGCCAATTCGATTGTCATTAATTGATACTAAAGAATTTAAAATCTCTCAAAACAACAAGAGATTAAAAAGAAAAATCGAAAAAGATAATAAGTCTAAATAGTATTTTCAAAAACACAAAGTCCGACTTTTAAATCGGGCTTTTTTAAATTAATTTCAATTTTTTTTAATTCAGTTTTCTAATTCTTTGTTTGATTTTTCATTCGCCACTCATGAATTTTTTTATGGTCACCACCGAGAAGTATTTTTGGAACCGGATATTTTTTTGTTCCAACTTTAAATATTTCTGGTCGCGTATATTGTGGATATTCATTAACGCCATCTTCAGAATGCGATTCTTCAATGATACTGGCTTTGTTTCCGAGAACTCCAGGAAGTAAGCGAGTAATTGAATCAATAATAGTCAGAGCTGGTAATTCACCACCAGTTAATACATAATCACCAACCGAGATTTCTTCATCAATAAAATTTTTAATTCGCGCATCAACGCCTTCGTAGCGTCCGCAAATAAAAATTATCTCATCTAGTTTAGAATATTTTCGGGCTAGCACTTGATTCCATTTTTTGCCACTAGCTGACATTAGGAGTATTTTTCGCTTTGCCGGCTTAATAGTTTTATTTATTTTTTTTATCGCTGTTAGTGCTTTATATAAGGGCTCTATCTTCATCAGCATGCCGGCTCCGCCACCATAAGGCGCATCGTCGACCGATTTGTGGTTATCAGTCGTCCAATCGCGCAAGTTATGGATCTTAAATTTAACGATTTTTTTGTCGCTGGCCCGGCGTAAAATACTCTCATTTAAATAAGAGTCAAAGATACTAGGGAAAATTGTTAGTAGCTGGAATTTCATAATAAGTAAATTAGAGTAGCTTGTGTTTATTAGGAAAAATATAAATATCAACTTTTTTTAAAATATTTTTAACAAAAATATAATAAGCCTCAGCCTCTTTGCTGGTGATGATTGTACCACCCCCATAAAGATCGCGGTTGCGTTTATCTCTCATTGTTTGGGCAGTGGCCGCTAAGTCAGGATCATTCAATAAAGTAGCACATTTGTCCAAAAGGGCGATATGATGGCCGACGCTAGATTTAACTCGCAAGCTATTATGAGCGCAAACAGCCAGGGCTAATTTTAGTAAACAATTATAAGAAAAGAAAAACTTAACTTCCGGTTCGTCTGCCTCTGCCAAGCGTAGGTCGTGGTCAGCGGCCTTAAGATAATCAATTATTTGTTTTTCTGAAAAATTAAAATTAACAAACATAAATTATTTTAAAATAATTTTTTTCTCTTTCATTACCTTGTCTAGAAATCCGCCCTTTTCTTTTCTTTTCTTTTCGTATTCTGCGTTTGTATAATCAATTGCGTTAATTTCTCTACCCAGGCGCTTTTGCAGTGGGGTAAGCTCGCGGCGGACGGCGATTGGATCATGGGAACCAATTAATAAAATATCTAAATCACTTTTATCATTAAATTTACCCGAAGCATAAGAGCCAAAGAGATAAGCTTTCTCCAGCCCTTTAATTTTTGAAAAAGTCTCTCTTAGTATGTGTTCCGGTAAAACATTAATCGCCAGCATTTTTTTTAATTCAGTTAAAACCGGATAAGAAGTATTTACAGAAAAATATTTTTGTCGTCCTTCCTCGGTGGCTTTTAATACGCCTTCGCTAACTAAAGAATTCAGATAGCGAGAGAGGTTTCCATTATCTATGTTTAGTTGATCTGACAGCTCTTTTAAATAAAGACTTTTTTTTGCATTCAGAAAAAAAAACGCTAGTACTTGCTGTATTTTTTTATTAGCGAAGTTAATCATAATTGTATATTATTACAATATATATTGTAATATATTACAAGAAAGAATGCAAGTACATAGAATCCCTGCGCTTATTATGGCACCTTAGAGCCATCTATTGAAAAGTCCCCAATTAATGCTAAGATTATCTCATATGGAAAACTTTAACTTTCTCAAACAAAAATATAATTTACATAATACTCCTGAAGTCGAATTTGCTGCCAAGCGAACTGAAGTTCGTAGTGGTGAAAAAATCGGACAAAACCCACTTGATAAAATAGAAAACTATTTAAATAGATTTAAAGAAATTACCGACTCCGGTGGCTACCTGAGCGTGTTCCACGTGAATCGCTATGATGTTGGCGGGCGGTGGCTCGGCGGCGATTGGGCTAAGCCTGGGCGCAAGTGGGATTCTGGGAGTGAGTTTGTTTTTGCTCGCAAGTAGGCACTTAGAGTTTTGAACCTTTTGATCTTCTTTGGTTCTTTGTCTCTTTTTCATTGCTCTATCTTCGTTCGAATCCGAGCCCTGTCAAATTAATATTTTAAGCACACATTAGCTATTCCTATTGATTATTTATCTTTTTACAAATAAAATAAGAATGTAAATAATATAATTTATATAGTTATGAACATGGAAAACCCTAACTTTCTCAAACAAAAATATAATTTACATAATACTCCTGAAGTTGAGGTGGCGGCCTTACGCGCTGAACAAAAAACGGGCGAAAAAGTTTCGCAAAAACCAGA
>JBBSAU010000019.1:0-10854 GCA_038251925.1 Patescibacteria group bacterium
CGAAGTCCTTGTCTGAAAACTTTTGGCATCCCATCGTAAAGATAAGGGCCAGGAAAAACAGCGGGATAAAAATCGACCGCAGGGATTTGATAACATTCATTTTTTTCATGGTGACTTTTTTTTGGTGTTAATGAATACTAATTTAATTTCTATTTTCAATTTTGAAGGAACGGTTTTTTTATTTAAGTCCTTCTATTAGTTAACTAATATATAATTAACTAATACCAGGACTTAAATTATGTAAAATTATTTAACGACACTTTTATATACTGCCAAAACAGAATCAGCGATATCACTCCAATTATAGTCTTTACGGACTCTTTCAAGCGCTTTTTGGCCTAGCGCTTTTACTTCTTCAGGATTAGCCAGCATTAACTCTAATTTATTTTTTAAGTCAGCGATATTTTTATTTTCAAAAACATAACCAGTATCTCCTAAAGCCTCCAGATTAGCAGGGATATCACTAACAAGACAAGCTAAACCAAATCCCATTGCTTCTAAAAGAGCAATTGATAAGCCTTCACTTTCTGATGGTTGGACAAAAGCATAAGCATTAGAATAGAGTTCGGATAAGCTGCGACCAGTTTGATTGCCGGTAAAGATGATATTCGGGTTAGTGGCGGCTTGTGCGTGAAGTTCATTAACATAATCATCCGTGTGCGAACCCTCGCCGACAATCACTAATTTTTTATCAGTATTTAATTCTTTATAGGCAGCAATTAAGTGCTGAACGCCTTTATGGCGAACTAAACGAGAAATAGAAACAAAATAATTTCCTTCCTCGAGTCCGAAGCGGCGAATATCACGAACTGGCATTCTTTCAGAAATAGTAGTGCCATTAGGAATATAAACCGCCTGTTTATTGTACTGGGCTAAAGCATAACGATTTAGTTCTTTAGAAATAGTAATAATCTTATGCGCATAACGACAGCCAAGCTTCTCGCCTAATTTCAAATATAATTTAGCCATTCGACCCCATTTTTGATGATGATAGTCTTGGCAATGAAATGTAAAAACGATCGGAGTTCGAGGTTTTAAAATTCGAACTAGCCAAATTAATGAAGAGGGGCCAATTGATTGAAAATGGATAACGTCTACTTTGCGACGAACGAGATCAAGACAAGCAAAAAATGTGTGGCTAATAGCCTCAAAGTTTTTTCCAGGGAGACTCGAAACAGGAATGATCTGAATACCTTTATATTCTCGAAGTTCATGACTATAGTTACGGTGAGAGTATACTAAAACCTCCTGACCACGAGCAACTAAATTCAAGGCCAAGCTTTCGACATATCTTTCGACTCCGCCAGTCTTGGCGGGAATACCTTTTTGTCCAATAAATGCAATTCTCATATATGTATGATTATTTCGCTTCGTCTTAAACTAACTTTATATAATATCATCTATTAATAAAATTGTCAACTATTTTTTGACAAGTTTAGTAATAATATGTCTAATATTCTTTTCTGGCCAATAAATAGCTAATATTAAATAAAAAAATCCGCTTAAAACGGATTTAAATATTTATTTTATTTAATTATTTGATTTATTTAAATCCAGCGCTTATGTTTAAAAAAGGCCATCATCCCTAAAGAGCAAACAAGCATGATTAGTAAAATTATTAAAAAACCATTAGGCTGATCAACAAAAGGCATGTATTTAGCGTTCATTCCAAAAATTGCGGCCAGTAAAGTTAGAGGGAAGACAATCACAGAAAAAATAGTTAGAGTTTTCATAATATCGGTCATGTTATCATTAAGTAATAACTCATTTGTATTAGTTAGAACCTCAACCATTTCTTTTTGATTATCAAGCATCTCCCAAATACGTTTTGAATGCTCAACTAATCCATTATAGTATTTTTTAATGGCTGTTTTTTCAACTAGACTACTATTCATATCCATTAATTGCTGCAAAATATTTTTATGATTTTGCATTATTTTACGGATGTTAACAATATTTCGACGCATCGTCAAAATTATTTTAACCGCGTCTTTCTGCTTTCCTGAAAATATTAAATCTTCAATTTTATTAAGAGTAACACTATTTTCATCAATTAACTGATAGGTATTATCAATTAGGTGGCCAATAATTTCGTAAAGTAAAATTGCGGATGATTCTAGAGAAAATGACAGAAGGGAATCGGGACTTTTTTTACCAAGGTTATAAAAATTTGATAGTGCGTTGAGACTATTATTATGAATTGTGACCAGAAAACCATGACCGACAAAAAAATCAATTTCTCCAGCCGTTATTTTATCGTCTTTAAAAGTGGGAAAATGCAAAACAAGAAAAAGATAATCGGGACCGCGAAAAATTTGCGGACGCTGAAAAGAAACTGAGGCAGCCGAGGCTTTTAAGTGCGCTAAATCAAATTTGTAGTTTTTTCGCAGGTAGTCTATTTCATTTTTTCCAGAGTTGATAATATTAACCCATTTCAGAGCTGGAGCCGTGCGTGGATTATCAATAATTAGCTCCTCAATACGATCAGATATTCTTTTATAATTTGACATAGATAATGCAATATTACTTTGACGAAAGCCTAAATTTATTATAAAATTAAGCTAAGAATATTATAACATATGGTCAGTATTTTGGGAATAAATTTAAGTGAGTTTACGCAAACAGAGATCTTAAAAAAGATCGCTGATTTTTTGTCGGGACATAGCCAGCATTATCTAGTCACTCCTAACCCAGAAATAATTCTCGCGTCTCATAAAGACGAAGAACTTTTTTATATTTTAAATAAAGCTGACTTATCACTCGCCGATGGATATGGCTTAGTAATTGCGGCTCGCATTTTTGGCGCTCATTTAGAACGAGTCACTGGATCAGACCTAACAGTTGAACTTTTAAAAATTAGTGCCATAAAAAAAACACGAGTAGTAATCCTTAACTGGGAAAATGGCTTATCAAAAAATGAGGATATAAACCTGGCTTTAACTACGCAATTTCCGGGCTTAATTTTTTCAACTATTTATATTAGTCGCGATAAATTTCTAAGTGATGATACTATCAAAAAAATTAATGATTTTGCCCCGTCTTTGTTATTCAATACCTTAGGTTTTCCGTACCAAGAAAAATTAATTTACCATAATCTAAATAAACTGACGCATGTTAAAGTTGCACTTGGTATTGGCGGCTCATTCGACTTTATAACTAAAAAAATTAAACGAGCGCCTAAATTATTTCGCAAGCTCGGCCTTGAATGGCTCTGGCGCTTATTGAATGCTTTAAAATATCAGGATTCAGGGAAGCGTATTAAGAGAATATACCGCGCAACTTTTATTTTCATGATAAAAATTTTAAAAGCTCGATTTATAAATCCATTTATTTATCGACCTAACGTGGCTTGCTTGTTATATAGAAATAGCGAGAAGGGAATTGAATTTTTAATGGTTGAAAGAGAGGATCAAGCTTCCCATTGGCAAATTCCCCAGGGCGGTACTGATGGCGAAAGCCTTGAAGTAGCTGGGAAGCGTGAACTCCGAGAAGAAGCTGCTATAAATAAATTACAAACACGAGCAACTTTCCCCAATGTTTACCGTTATGATTTTCCTCCCAAAAATATTAATAAACAGAGTCGCCAATTTGCTCATAATTATCGGGGACAGAAACAGGGATTACTTATTGCTGAATTTACAGGAACTGACGATGACATTAAAATTAATTTCTGGGATCACAAATCTTGGAAATGGGTAATGATGAATAGTTTTATTGAAACTGCACATCCAGTCCGGCGCGTCGCTTACGAGAAATTTCTTAATAAATTTAAATCACTGAAAATAAATTAAATCTATGTTTTTAGCTGGAAATAAAATTCGTTTACGTTTTGCGCCATCACCGACTGGGTTTTTGCACTTGGGTAATTTACGTTCCGCACTTTTTGGTTATCTACTGGCTAAAAATTGGAAAGGTAAATTTATTTTACGACTTGAAGATACTGATCAAAAAAGGGAAATTGAAGGTGCACTTGATAAACTCTTAGATATCCTTTCTTGGGTTGGAATTAAATTTGACGAAGGCCCTCATACAACAGGAAACTACGGACCATACATCCAAACAGAAAGGCTATCTATTTACAAAGAATTAGTAGACGGTCTACTTAAAGAAAAAAAAGTTTATCGTTGTTTTTGCACTGAAGAGCGCCTAACTGATATGCGCCTCGCTCAAGAGGCTCGCAAAGAAGCTCCGCGCTATGATCGTCTTTGTCGTCACTTGAGTGCTGAGGAAATAGATAAAAAAATTAAAGCCGGGGAAGACTTTGTAATCCGTCAAAAAATGCCTCGCGATGGTCAAGTAAGCGTTCATGATGAAATTCGCGGTGACATTACTTTTAAAGCTAGTGATTTAGATGATCAAGTATTAATAAAATCGAACGGCATCCCGACATATCATTTTGCTAATATCGTTGATGATCATTTAATGAAAATTACTCATGTAACCCGCGGTGACGAATGGTTGCCGTCGTTTCCTAAAAATATACTCTTATACCAAGCCTTTGACTGGCAGCCTCCGAAATATATTCATTTGCCCTTAATTCTTAATAAAAGCGGGGGCAAACTAAGCAAGCGTCAAGGCGATGTTTTTGCCGAACAATTTCGTGACAAAGGATACTTACCGGAAGCAATTATTAATTTTTGTGCACTGCTTGGATGGCACGGCAAAGATAATCAAGAAGTATATTCGTTAAAAGAACTCGAAAAATCTTTTTCTCTTGAAGGAATTGGGGCCAGCCCAGCCATTTTTGATTTAGAGAAATTAGATTATTATAATGGCTACTATATTAGACAGAAAAGCGTTTCGCAGCTAGCCGCGCTTTGTCGTCCCTACTTTGAAAAAGCCGGACATGAGATTGTAGACCAAAAAAAATTAGAAAATTTTGTCGGTCTTGCCCAAGACAGAATGAAAAAATTAGAAGACGTGGTTGATCTGACAAATTTTCTGTTTCAGATCAAAGCTTACGAACAAGATTTGTTATGTTGGAAAAGTTTAAGCATCGAAGAGGCTAAAAACAATTTACGATTAATTACCGCCGAACTTAATAAAGTTAAAGAAAGTGATTGGCAGAAAAATTATTTGGAAAATACAATTATTTCCTGGATAAAAGAAAAAGGATTTAAAAATGGAGATTTTCTCTGGCCTCTACGGGTCGCCCTAACCGGTCTAAAAAATAGTCCTGGACCTTTTGAGGTGGCCTCTGTCCTGGGTAAAAATGAGAGCCTACGGCGCTTAGAGGAGGTCCTTGTTTAAGTTTTTCATCAAAATTATGAAAATAAAATATTTATATATATTAATCTCCTTAACTGTGACCTTGGCTTTAATTTTAGCCTTCCTGCTCGGTCAAAACTTTAATAAGCCAATCTCTCTAAAAAAAATAGAAAATCACCAAGCTGGCTTTAAATATATAAGCCCCTTGCTTGATTGTGAAAATAACCAGGCCTTAAATTATAATTATAAAAATTTAGATCAGAATATTAAAAATAGTATTAACGGAGAGCTTGAAAAAAAGAGTGTTAGCTCGGTATCTTTATATTTTCGTGATTTAAACAATGGCCCTTGGATTGGGATTAATTATGAAGAAAAATTTTCTCCGGCTAGTCTTTTAAAAGTGCCCTTGATGATGGCTTATCTTAAAATAGCAGAAAATAAGCCAGATAGTTTAAACCAGAAATTTAAGATAGTTGACTACGGAACAGATACTCTGGAACAAAACATCTTACCAAGTGAAAAACTTGTAATAGGTAGAGAATATAGCGTTGAAGAATTAATAATGAGAGCAATTAAATATTCCGACAATGCCGCCGCCAATACATTACTCGCCAATATCGAATCAACGGATTTAGAAAAAATATACTCTGATTTAAATCTTATTATTCCTGGCACCTTAAACTCGGAAAACTATATGACCATAACCGAATACTCTTCAATTTTTCGAATTCTCTATAACGCTTCTTATCTTAACCGCGAAACATCCGAGAAAGCTCTATCAATTTTAGCAAGCGCAAATTTTAATAGCGGTCTAACATCTAAACTACCCCAAAACGTTATTGTGTCTCATAAATTCGGAGAAAGAGTTTTTGAAAACAAAAAACAACTCCACGACTGTGGTATTATTTACATGAAAAATGAGAACTATTTACTGTGTATTATGACTCGCGGGGACGACTTTAAATTAATGGAAGATGCTATCGCGAATATTTCTAAAAATATTTATGAACAGATGTTAAGTTTTACAAATAATTAAAAAAATGTTATAATAGTCAAACATGAAAAAATATCTTCACTTAAAAAATAATCCATATTTAAAGATAGCTATATTGTTGTTCATTGCAACTGGCTTACTCTCAGTTGGTCCTTTTGTGTTAGGTCAATCATCTGATTATGATGCCGAAATAGACGCTCTCAATAAAAAAATTCAAAATCAAAAACAACAAATTGACAATCTTAAAGTTAAACAAGAAGAATACCAAGCTCAAATTCAAATTAAACAAAGGGATAAAATTAATTTAAGCAATCAATTGTCTTTGCTCGAAAATCACTTGGAAAAATCAAAATTAGATATAGAAGGTACAAACTTAGAAATTAATAAGACTAATCTTGAAGTCCAAAAAATTGAAATAGACAGCAATAATCTTGATACACAAATTGAAAATAAAAAAGAACATATTTCTAGTCTACTACGCCTTGTTTATAAGCAAGATCAAGTTTCAACCCTTGAAATGCTCTTACTTAATAATTCATTATCAGATTTCCTGAATCAAGCTCAATATCTCCAAGATGCTAATAAGGAAATTGGCTCAAGCGTTCAAGACTTACGCTTAGACAAGGAACGTTTAGAAAAAAATAAGCTTTTTCTTGATGAAAAAAATACTGAGCTAATAGCTCTAAAGAATAAACTTGAAGAGAAGAAAGACAATCTTCTTTACGAACAGGAAAACAAAACATATATTCTTGAGGAGACGAGATCCTCTGAAAAGGAATATCAAAGCTTACTTCTGCAAGCGAAAAGAGAACAGGACCAAGCAGCGGCTGATATTGCTAATGCAGAACGTCAAATTAGAGCAAAAATGAGCGCTAAAGACAAGTCTAAACTAAATAACGGTAATAACACAATTGCCTGGCCAGTACCAAAAAATGTAATCACCACCTCTTTTCATGACCCAGAGTATCCTTATAGAAAAATTATTGGGGAACATCCGGCAATTGATATTCGTGCTAAGCAGGGAACAACTATTACGGCAGCCGCTGATGGTTACGTGGCTAAAGTTAAATTTGATGGAAACGGCAACTATGCCTATATAATGATCATCCATGGCGATGGTCTAGCGACAGTTTATGGTCACACTTCTGCAGTTTTTGTCGCTCAAGATCAATATGTTACTCAAGGACAAGCCATTGGTCGCAGCGGCGGTATGCCAGGCGGTATTGGCTCGGGAAGATTTACAACCGGATCCCACTTACACTTCGAAGTCAGAAAAGACGGACTTCCAGTTAATCCTTTAAACTATTTGCCTTAAAAATATTATCATTCAAAAAAGCTGAGAAATATTCTCAGCTTTTTTTATTTGTAAAATTAGAATTTTCGATTATCATGAACTTTGCGATGAATATCACGAAGTTGTTTGTTGGTTACATGAGTGTAAATTTGAGTTGTCGCAATATTACTATGACCTAAAAATTCCTGAACTGTTCTAAGATCTACTCCCTGATTCAATAAATCTGTAGCAAATGAATGACGCAAGGTGTGAGGTGTCGCCATAACCGGTAAACCAGCGATGATTACATATTTTTTTACAATATCTTCAATACTTTTAACGGTTAAACGGCGAGAGGCGTTACTATTAGCTGCGCCTCGCTTATAATTTATAAATAAAGCATCATCCATATCTTTGCGCTCATTTCGATACTGTCTTATCGCCTTAATCGCGCGTCCAGAAAAATAGACAGTTCTTATTTTGCTGCCTTTACCAACAACTGCAATTTCTAAATCATGGGTGTCATTTTTTATTCTTAACTGGTCGCAATTTAAAGCGGCCAGCTCGGCGACGCGTAAGCCCGTCGAAAAAAGCGTTTCAAGTAGAGCGCGATCACGAAGTCCAATAATAGTCGTATTCTCAGGCGCCTCTAATAGTCGAGCTAACTGCTCTAAATTTAAAAACTTAATTTCTTTATCAGCTTTGTCCTTGGCTAATTTTACTTTTGACGGAGACAGTGACGAAACATCTTTTTCGACAAAAAATTCGAGCAAGGACCGTAATGCTATTAAATAATAGTTTTGTGTCGTCTTCTTGAGCGTTTTACGGCTCTTAGGGTCGATATGACGCGATAAATAGACCTTATACTGCCAAATATGCTCAGGAGTTAATTGATTCGGCTTCAGCCCCTCTAGTTTATTTTCTTTAAGCCAAACAAAAAATTTTCGTAGGAAACGAGTATAGTTTTCTTGAGTTTTAGACGATAAACCTTTTTCAATTTCTGAATAATCAAGGTAATCAATCAGATAAGCGATAATTGATTTATTTTTTTCCATATTTTAATTATAGCATACTTAACATCGATAATTTAAGATGTCAAAAAATTAAACAACAACAGGGAAGTGATATTATGTCAAGTAAGATAAAATGACACAAAATACTGGATAAATAAACAATTGAGCTTCTAGAGCACTAAATTAAAGACTACACAAATTAGACTAGAAACAGCGATAACATGAAATAATATATTGATTTATATAGAGACTAAAAGAAAATAAAAATATTAACACGGAAAGGGCAGGAAGAGATAAAAAGCCATAATATGCCAAGGAAAGGCCTATTCAATACTTCGCATAATGTATATTAATACACGTATTACTTGTGAAATTTAAGGGCACCTAATAGGCACCCTAAAAGCACACTCAATATAGCCTCAGTCTTTAATATTTAAAGCCGGTTAATTAACAATCCCATTAAATGTACTTCCGGTTGAAACATTAAAATAACTTTTAAAATAATTAAAAATATACCAATTACAACTGAACAAAAAACTAAAACCGCTAAAGTAAAAAATGTTTTAAATGCACCCTCCATATATTTATACTTAATTAATAAATATACGATCACCGTAGCGGAGATCTATATAATTAGTCTTACTAAAATTATCCTTTATTTTCTCTTTTTTGACAAGAACTAGGCGCTCAACTTGGCTCGTGGCATCTATTTTGGTATTGAAATAAACAATTGGACCATCACAAAATTTAACTTTGATAGTGTTAAACTCCTGATCAATAATAAAACGCTCGACAGAAAAGTCTGAGTGAGCGGCTAAATTTTTAGACAAATCCATGATAAAACTTAAATAAGCATCACTAACATTTATCTTATTATTTTCATTAAGGAGACTATCGGCATTTTTATTTTCCAAAATTAAATACTTCGTTTTATCTTCTTCGGACACGACTGCTTCCGGTATTATGTAGGCATCGGCTGCACTATAGCAATAATTATTTCCCTGTTGGAAAATAAATGAATATGGGCGCTCGCTAACTTTAATAACGAGGGTTTTGGCGGGATGTTTACTGATTTCAAGGGCTGCTAGATTATAAGACGTTAAAATTGAACTTTTAATTTCAGAGCTATCAAAGAGCCAAATATTATCTTGCCTAAAGATTCCATAACGTGTTTTATGTGTTTGTTCCCAAATCTTGGCAGTAATTTCAGTGTCAGATATCCGAGTTAGACCCTCAATCTTAATATTCTTAATTTTCCAAAATGGAGCAGCCAAAAAAAACCAAACAAGAAAAGAAGCTAGTAAAATAATTACAAAAAATAAAAATACACGTAATTTTTTATTCGCTTTCTTTTTTGGTTTATGAAAAAAAGGATTAGACAGATTCTTTAATTGATAGTCCTTTTTTATCTTTCTCTTAAACTTCCCCTCTCTTGACATAAGTTATAAATAATTGTATTACCAAATAATCTCTCTTCTAATATTTGGCTGCAGACGAACTAAAAACTCATATGGAATAGTATTAATTATCCTGGAAAGCCGTACCGCAGAATTAAGGTCCTCCTTGTTATCAGATATAATAACAACCGTTGTTCCCTTCGTCACTGCCTTATCCCCAACGTCAAGACAGCATAAATTCATGCAAATTCTACCAGCAATTGGTGCCCAAAATTGAGATTGAGGCAAAATAATTTTAAATTCGGCACGATTAGATAGGCCACGGTCAAGACCCTCAAAATAACCAAAAGGAATAATCGCAATATTTGTTTCTTTATCAACTTGATAGCTTTCATTATATGAAACTGTTTCACCAGGTAATATTTTTTGGACGGACACAACCTGAGAAATAACTTTTAACGCGGGTTGCAAAATAGAATCAAGATCAAGCTCTGAATTCTGCGAAATGGAAAAAGGACTATAACCGTATAGAGCTAACCCGGGACGATAGGCAGTTAATATTTTATTTGTGAGTGTAAATAAGCCTGCCGAATTACCCAAATGTACCCAGCGTGGAAAATATCCAGCACTGCGCAGAACTTCTAAACTATGGGCAAATTCTTGCTCCTGAGCTTCATTTAAGATTGACTTTTCTTCAGCTGAAGCAAGATGTGAACAAAGACCAACAACCTCAACTCGATCAAGATATTTTTTATTGATTAATAAAAATTCTTCTAAGTTTTTTATCCCCTCTCTATTCATTCCTGAATTAACAAACAAATGAATTTGTGACTTTTTACCGTAACGAGACAATCTTTTCAAAGTTTCAGCGTTGTAAACAATAAACTCAGATCGTTTAAAGTTGCAATAACTATAAACTTTTAGGGGCATCTCTCCTAAAATTAATACTTTTCGCTTAAAATATTTCCA
>JBBSAU010000020.1:0-10588 GCA_038251925.1 Patescibacteria group bacterium
AAGAATTTGTTAATCCTTTGGCATCCATTTATTCCATTTGTTACCGAAACTATCTGGGACAGCTTTAATACGACTTTGTTAATGGTCGAAAAATGGACCAATAACGATGTATTGACTAAAAATAAAAGTTGGTTAAGCTATGCCGCCGAGAAAGAAAATATAAAATTAATTAAAGAAATAATTATTGCTGTTCGAAATGCCCGTAGCGAAAATAAAATTGAAGCCTCAAAAAAATTAGAGGCTATTATTTATGGGCACGAGAAAACAAATATTATTACAGGGCAAAAAGAACTTGTTAAGAATTTAAAAACTGGCTTATCGAGTGTTGAGGTTTATGAAAGTGGAGCTAAAGTAGAAGGAGGGATTATGCTTATCTTAGGAGAAGTTGAAATATATCTTCTGGGTGCGATTGATGAAACGAAAGAAAAGGCGCGCCTTGAAAAAGAAAGTATTAATCTCGAAAAATTAATTAAGATGCAGGCACAGAAATTATTGAATAATGAGTTTATTTCTAAAGCGCCGGAAAAAATTGTTTCAGCTGAAAAAGAAAAATTAAATAATTATCAGCAAGAACTAAATAAGATAAAAGAAATAATTAAAAACCTATGACTTTAAAAAACTATCTATTTGTCATGTCGGTTTTAACGGCGATTTGCTGGGGTATTTTTATTTTTGTAGCCTCCTTAATCGATCCAACGGCAACTAATTGGTGGGGATACGGATTGTTTTACTTGGCCCTTTTTCTGTCGCTAAGCGGGACAACCGCTTTAATGGGTTTTGTTTTTAGATTCGTGGCCTTAAAAAAAGAATTGGCTTTTAACCTCGTTAAAGTAGCTTTTCGACAATCATTTTTATTTTCTTCGTTCATTATACTTCTTTTGATTTTAAAATCTTTCCAACTTTTCAATTGGGTAAATTTATTATTACTTGTAATTATATTTGCAATTTTAGAATTATTTTTAATTAGTTATAAGAAGAGCCGATAAATAAAAATCAGATACCCGGCTATCATAAATAAATATGAAAAACAAAATAGAGAAAATTAGAGCTGAATTTCTTGAACAATTAGCTCAAGTAAAAAATAGTGAAAATCTTCGTGATTTAGAACTAAAGTATCTTTCGCGCAAGGGTGATTTCAGTGAAGTTATGCATGGCCTAAAAGATTTGGGAGTTGATTTAAGAAAAGAGCTTGGTGAGTTGGCAAATAAGGCTAAACAGGAAATGCAATTGAAGTTTGAGGAAATGCGAAAATCAATAGAAACATATGCTAAAAAAAGTGATTTTATTGACGTGAGCCTACCTGGCGAAAAATTTACCAACGGTCACCTTCACCCAATAACTTTAGTTCAAAATGAAATGGAAGATTTATTTACTTCACTTGGCTTTATGATTGGAGACGGGCCAGAGCTTGAAAGTGATTATTTTAATTTTACAGCGTTAAACGTTCCGCCGCTTCATCCAGCTAGAGATATGCAAGATACTTTTTATATTGATTCAAAAAATAAAGATGGCCAGTATGATTTGGTTATGCGCACCCAGACTTCTCCGGTTCAAATCAGAATGATGCAGAAATATGGAGCACCGCTTAAAGCGATAATTCCTGGTCGCTGTTTTCGCAGCGAGGCGACCGACTCAAGACATGAGCACACTTTTTATCAAGTTGAAGGAATAATGATTGGACGTGATATTAATTTTGCAAATTTAAAAAGTTTATTGGAAATAGTTGGCAAAAGATTGTTTGGACAAAATACTGAGCTTCGGATGCGTCCAAAATTTTTTCCGTTTGTTGAACCTGGTAATAATGGAGAGTATACTTGTTTTCTGTGCGCCGGAAAAGGCTGCCGAGTTTGTAAATATACGGGCTGGCTCGAAATTGTTGGTGCCGGGCTTATTCACCCTGATGTTTTGCGAGCTGGTGGAATTGATCCAGATATATATTCTGGTCTCGCTTTCGGCTTTGGTCTCAATCGACTGGCTATGCTTAAATATAATATTGGAGACGTTCGTTTATTTAATAGTGGCGATCTTAAATTTTTGGAGCAATTTTAATTATATGTATATTTCTCTTAATTGGTTAAAAGATTTTATTAAATTACCAGCAAAAATTGACGCGGCAATGATTTCCAAAGAGCTTACTGGTCATACCGTTGAAGTTGAGGGTTTTATTAATCAAGCTAAACAGTTTGATAAAGTTGTGATTGGCAAAGTCTTGGAAGTAAAAAAACATCCCAATGCTGATCGTTTGCGTTTAGCCCTGGTTGATATAAAAACAAAGAAACTTAATATTGTTTGTGGTGCCCCAAATCTCGCCGAAGGACAATTGGTCCCTGTCGCTTTAATAGGCGCCGTCTTACCTGGTGGACTAGAAATTAAAGAATCAGAAATTCGCGGCGAGAAATCTTCAGGAATGATTTGTGCTGAAGATGAACTCGGCATCGGAAAGAATCACGAAGGAATTATTGTTTTACCAGAGACCGCAAAAATTGGCGAGTCCTTCTCTAAATTTTTAAAAGTTAATGACATAATTTTAGAAGTTGATAATAAGTCTCTCTCAAATCGTCCTGACCTATTGAATCATTATGGCATTGCCCGAGAGCTCGGAGTAATTTTTGATGTTTCAATAAAACCCTACGAGAAATTCTTTGATAAAAAAATTAAATTTTTAGATTCAAAAGAAAATAAAATAGAAGTTAGGGTTGAAGATAAAGAGGCCTGTCCTCGTTATATGGCAGTGCAAATAGATGGTCTAGAAGTTAAAGAATCTCCTTCTTGGCTCAAAGAAAGGTTAATTGCAGTGAATCAAAAACCGATTAATAATATAGTTGATTTAACTAATTACGTAATGTTTGAGTGTGGTCAGCCGCTTCACGCCTTTTCGGCTGATAAAATTGAAAAAATTATTGTGCGACGGGGACGTAAGGATGAAACAATTGAAGCACTGGATGAAAAAGAGAGAAATTTAAATGAGGAAGATTTACTTATTTGTGATACAAAAAATATATTAGCTATCGCCGGAGTAATGGGGGGGCTAAAAAGTGGAATAAATAAGGACACATTAAGTGTTGTTTTAGAGGCGGCAAACTTTAAGGCTGGAGTTATTCGTAAGACATCAGGAAGGCTTGGTTTGCGCACTGAAGCATCGACCCGTTTTGAAAAATCCTTGGATGCAAATTTATGCGAGGTGGCTATACTAAGATTTTTAATGCTCTTGAAGGAAGTGTGTCCTCAAATGAAAATTGCCAGTTCCCTAATTGATATTAAGCAGAATGTCGAAGAGTCCAAGCCAGTTATATTGGACTTGGCGTGGTTAAATAAAAAAATTGGGCAAGAAATTCCAAAAGATGAAGTAATTAAGACATTAAAAAATCTTGGCTTCAAGATAGACGATGAAAAGGCGGAGTCATTTTTAATTACTATCCCCTCTTGGCGAGCAACAAAAGATGTTTCCACGAAGGAAGATTTAGCTGAGGAGGTTTTGCGAATTTATGGCTATGATAATATTAAATCAGAGTTACCACTTGAGACCCTGAGATTAGCAGAAATAAATCAAGAAAGATTACTCGAAAGAAAAGTTAAAAATATTTTAGCCTTAAAACACGGATTAAGCGAAGTTTATAATTACTCATTCAACGGAGAAGATCACCTAAGTAAGCTCGGAATTGATTTTTCAAAACACCTAAGATTGGCAAACCCTTTATCTGATCTTCAGACAATTTTACGCCAATCTTTAGTCCCGGGTTTAGCGGCAAACGTAAAAACTAATCAGGCAAAGTCAAATAGCTTGCGATTTTTTGAGATTGGAAGTGTCTTCTTTAATGTGCCTGGTGATCTTAAGAAGGAATTTAACGGGGATGGGACCCTGCCTTATCAGGAAAAAAGATTAGGACTTCTTTTGGCTGATGATGAGTCGGATAATTTTGGAAATCTGAAAGGAATTGTTAATAATTTGTTTCAGTTGTTAATTGAATTTAATATTGAAACAGAATTTTCGGCTATCGATGAAATTCCTGGATGGGCTGACAAAAATAGTGCGGCGCAAATAAGTATCTTTGGTAAGGAAGTGGGATTTATAGCCCTAGTTAGCAAAGAAGTTATGGGGAATCTTAATTTAAAGAAGTCGACAGTAATAGCCGAAATTAATTTTAAGATTCTAAGTGATTTAATTCTAAATCTAACAAGCAAAATTTATCAAGAAAGCGGAAAATATCCAGCCGTAGTTCGTGACCTTGCCTTTGTTATTAATGAAAAAATATTGTATAATGAATTTAAGAAAGAAATCATCGAATTTAATCCTCTAATAAGATCAATTGAACTATTCGATGTATATATCGGCAATAAACTAGCGGGCGACGAAAAAAGTCTCGCCTTTCATCTCTGTTTTCAATCTGATAATAAAACTTTAACCACCGAAGAAGTTGAATCAGTAATAGAAGCTCTAATTAAAAAACTGGCTGAGAAATTTGAAGCAAAGTTAAGAAATTAATTATTAGCATATTTAAAATAATATGATTTTAACATCAAGTGACATTCTCAATGTGGTGTTGGCTGTCTGTATTACTGTTCTAACCTTTTTTCTTTGCTTAGCAATATACTATTTTCTCGCTAGTGTTCAAAGAATAAATAAGATTACTAAGAAAATTGAGGGCGGCGTTACTAAAGCAGAGGAATTGGTAACTATGGCTAAAGATAAGCTTAAAAATAGTCCTGCTTACTTTATGATTTTCACGGAATTAGCTAAAAAAGCGATGGAGTTTATTCAAGAAAAAAGAGGGCAGCGCAGAGAAACGGTTAAAAAAAATAAAAAGAAATAAAAAAATATATTTAAAAAAGTCCGGTTAATTACCGGACTTTTTTAATTCTATTTTTCTTCAGAAGTGCTTTCTTTGGGTTCTGCTTTTTTTACTTTTTTTTCTTTTTCAATGTATTCACACTCTTTATTGCTGCACTTAATTTTATTTGTTTTAGTATCTTTTATAACGAGAGCTCCACAATCAGGACAATCGCGACCAACCGGTTCGCCCCAATAAGCATTTTTACAATTAGGATAATTATTGCAAGCCCAAAAAGCACCGCGTTTGCTAAATTTTTTAACAATTTTTCCTTCGTGGCAAATAGGACAAGCAACTTCAGTTCCACTAGCGCCGGCCTCAGCGATGTTTTTTATATTTTTACATTTTGGATAAGCACTGCAGGCTAAGAAGGGACCAAACTTACCGACACGAACTTTCATAGCCGAGCCGCATTTTTCGCAAACTTCGCCGTCATACTTTTTCTGCATTTCGGCAATTTTAGGATCGATTTCTTTTTTTTCGTAAGTACTACCCTCGCCCGTAAATTTTTTTATATTTTTGCAGTCTGGATAACTACTGCAGGCTAAAAATTTACCAAAGCGACCAATTTTAATAATCATCGGGGCTTTGCACTTTTCACAAATTTCTGTTGATTTTTCTTCAGGCATAATATCTGTTTTTTTAATTTCTTCTTCTTTCTTTTTTAAATTATTATGGAAGTCGCTATAGAATTCATCAATTACCGGCTGCCATTTTTTTTCGCCTTCGGCAATTGAGTCTAAATCATCCTCCATTTTAGCGGTAAAAGCGTAATCCACTATTTTAGGAAAATGATTTATCAGTAAATCTATAACAACGAAAGCAATGCTAGTTGGTTTTAATTTTTTATTATCATCGCGCTCAACATAGTTACGTGTAATAATTGTATTTATTGTTGGCGCATAAGTAGATGGACGACCAATATCATGTTTTTCTAATTCTTTTACTAAACCGGCATCGGAATAACGAGCGGGTGGATTAGTTGTGTGACCATCAGCTCTTAAATCTAATAATACAAGAGGGTCACTTTCTTTTAATGGTGGCAAATCCTGTTCTTTTGTTTTTTCTGGCCATATTTTTAGGTAACCGGAAAAAACTATTGTTTGGCCGTTTGCCCGAAAAATATAATCGTCTATTTTATCATTTGTTTTTACATCAATTATAGTGGCTGCTAAAACTGCCGGAGTCATTTGACTTGAAACAGCCCTTTGCCAAATTAAGCGGTAAAGGCGTTCCTGATTTTTATCAAGCTTACTAGCTAAGGTCTCGGGCGTTAGGCTCGCTTCGGTCGGTCTAACGGCTTCATGTGCTTCTTGCGCATTCTTGCTTTTCCCTTTATAAACTTGCCCACCCTTTATTGCGTATTCGTCACCTAAATTTTTTGTAATCCATTGGTAGGCATCGCCGAGAAATTTTGGTGAAAGATTTAGCGAGTCGGTTCTCATGTAGGTTATATACCCCTCTTCGTATAATTTTTGCGCGATGGTCATTGTCTGCTTCGCGCTAAAACCGAGTTGGCGATTGGCTGACTGCTGGAGAGTCGAAGTTGTAAAAGGAGCCGAGGCGTTCTTTTTTACTTGTTTCTTTTCAATTTTGGCAACTTTATATTCAGAGGAGCTAAGACTTAGTTTTATTTTTTCGGCTTCTTCTTTTTTAAGACTGAGTTTATTGAAAGTTTTGTTTTTAATTTTGTATAAATCGGCGGTAAAAAGATTATTTTTATCATTAAGACTAAGATCAGCCGAGAGGCTCCAATATTCTTCCGTTTTGAAGGCGAGAATTTCTCTTTCCCTCTCAACAATCAAGCGAGTAGCAACACTCTGAACTCGACCAGCCGATAAACCCTTGGCAACTTTTTTCCAAAGGAAAGGTGAAAGTTCGTAACCAACTAAACGATCAAGAATTCTACGCGCCTGCTGAGCGTCAACCATGTCTTGGTCGATTTTTCGGGGATGCTCAAGCGCTTCTAAAATTGCATTTTTAGTAATTTCATGAAAGACGATGCGTTTTGTTTTTTTAATATCAAGGCCGAGCGCTTGAACTAGGTGCCAAGCAATAGCTTCTCCTTCGCGGTCTTCATCAGACGCGAGAATAACTTCGGTCGATTTTTTAGCGGCCGACTTTAATGTGCTAACTGTTTTTTTAGCCTTGTCTGGAATTACATACTCTGGTACAAAATTATTTTTAATATCTATTCCCATTTTACTTGCCGGTAAATCACGAATATGGCCGAATGAAGATTCGACCTGATAATTTTTATCTAAAAATTTAGCGATTGTTTTAGCTTTAGTTGGAGACTCAACGATAATTAAATTCATATATAAAATAATTTAATTAATATCATAGCCGATATCAGTGTTTTTAGCAACTCCGCGGATTTCTAATATACTTAGTGTACTATTTATCACCGCAGTGTCAAGTTTGCTAATTTTTATAATTTCATCAGCACTTATTGTTTCCGCGCGGTCATTCGCTTCCTTAATTAAATTATATATTAGTCTTTCTATTTCATTTTCTAAAATGATTTGTCTTGGTATTTTTTTTATCCTGGCTGATACTATCGTACTATTGATATTGTATACTTCAAGAATATCCTCTGCATCCAGGACGCTCTTTGCCCCAGACTTAATTAGATTATTTGGTCCTTTTGAATATTCAGAGTAAATATTTCCGGGAACGGCCAACACTTCTCGGTTTTGGTCGAGAGCTTGAGCGGCAGTGATTAGCGCCCCAGAGCGTTCCTTGGCCTCAATAACTAAACAAGCACGAGCCAGTCCGGAAATGATTCTATTCCTTTGTGGAAAATTTTGCTTAAGAGCCGGAGTTCTTAAGGGAAATTCAGAGATAATTAAGCCACTCTTATTAATTATCTCATTTGCTAAGTATTTATTTTCAGGAGGATAGAAGCTTTGCCAGTCAAGACCAGTTCCAATAACGGCGATTGTTTGGCCCTGGTTTTTCAAAGTTATTTTATGAGCCAGAGAATCTATTCCTAGCGCTAGCCCGCTGACAATAATTATTCCAGCTTTTATAAGCGGCGGGATTAATTCGTTGATAAGTTTATCTCCATAAGCAGTATGCTTTCTTGAGCCGACGACTGCCAGATAATTATTATTTTTTAAGAGAATATCAAGTGCGCCCTTGTAGTACAAAAGAAAAGGAGCACTCGAAATTTCTTTTAGACTAACCGGGTAGCAATCATCGTGCCAAGTTATGTAACTAATATTTTCACTTTGCAGTTCCCTATTGATTTTATTTAAATCAAAATCTTGCCTCCAAACAATAAATTCACTTATTAGTTTTTCACTTAAACCTGCTCGACTAAGCTCAAATGACGATGCAAAAAAAGCATCCACAGAAGAAGAAAAATAATTTTCTAAGGTAGTCATTTTAACAGGACCAATTTTAGAAAAACAGCTAAAGGCTAAAAGAGCTTCATTATTGTTAAATTTTTTCATAAATTTAAATAAAATCCCCCTAAATTTCTTAGGGGGATTTTATGTTTATTTTAGATTGTCTATATTTATTTTTTCAAATATGTCTTTTAATTTTTCTTTTTCTTCGTGGCCGAAGGGGCTAACTACAAATTTTTCTGGTGGAATGTGAACTCGTAGCAGTTCATTTTTTATTCCGAGTCTGAGACGAGTAAAATTATTTGTTTTAAGATAGTCGATGATCGATTGAATTCCGCGGTGTCCAGCACTGCCCGAAGCAGTAGCAATCTTTAATTCGCCAAAATTGATATCTAAGTCATCTTGAATAACTGTTAGAACCCCAGACAAGTCAGCGTCCTTTTTATTTAGAATACCAAAATTTTTTGGTAATAATTTATAATAATTTAATATTTTCTGAACCGCCTGGCCGGAATTATTCATGAACGTTTGTGGTTTAACGTACAAATTATCTCCGTCTTCATAAGTTAGAGCTTGAAATTTTTTACTTTCGAGCCACTTTACATCACCCAGAAGACTATCTAGCGCAAGCCAGCCAATATTATGGCGAGTATTCTTATATTGTTCTCCGGGATTGCCCAGACCAACGATAATTTTCATATGTTTACTCATTATAAGTAGTATGCGATTTTCTTTCCTTGGTAACCGAGGTATGAATCGGAGTTCCCGTAAAGCCATATTTTTCTCGAAGTCGGTTTTCAATAAAGCGGACATAGGAAAAATGAAGATCCTCATTCGGCCCGATACGAACAACAAAAGATGGTGGATTATGTTTAGTTTGTTTGAATTCGTAGATATGGGGCGCCTTCAGGCCTTTTCCCTTGGCTGGTCTGTGAAGCTTGACTACATGGCTTAAAAATTTAGAACATTGCGAATCACTTAATTCTAGCTCTCTGTCGCTAGCAATTGTTAAAATTAAATCGAGGATTTTATTTACTTTTTCTCCCGTTTTGGCAGAAATAAATTGAAGCGGTGCCCAGGTTGCAAAAGGAAGTTTATCATAAATAATTTCCGTCCATTTTTTAGTATCGCGAGGGTTTATTAAATCCCACTTATTTGCAATAAAAATTAAACTTTTTTGACGGTCAACAATTTCTTGAATAATTTTAGCATCTTGGCGAGTAATCGGCTCACTAATATCCATCACTAAAATCGCAATATCAGCCTTGTCTAAAGATTTAAGAGATTTTAAAATACCTGGCTTTTCTAAACCTTTACCCTTTGTTCCCTGTTTAGAAATTCCGGCCGTATCAACTAGGGTTATTTTTTTATTTTTATAAACTAAATCTGTGTTTTGCGGTTCACGTGTTGTGTGAGCAATTGGGCTAACGATTACTCTTTCGTATCCGAGAATTGAATTTAGCAGAGATGATTTCCCGACATTAGGTTTACCGATAATACAGGCATTAATTGGTCGGTCATCAGGATTTTCAATTGCTTTTTTGTTTTTTTTCTTTTTATCAATCCGATTTATAATAACGTCTAAAAGATCACCCGTACCCATACTACTGGCTGCTGAAACTGTAATTGGTTCGCCTAGGCCTAGTTTGTTAAATTGAGCCGCTTCGCCAGCAGCGCGAAAATTATCAACCTTATTAGCAATTAACATTATTTTTTCACGATAAGCTGGACTCTTTTTGAGGGCCTTGGCTAGTTCGCCATCCTCAGGTAATAAGCCAGCCTTAGTATCGACGACAAATAAAATTAAATCAGCTCGGTCTAAATAGCTTCGTGCCTGTTTTTGGGTTTGTGTATCAATGTCATTATCGGCCAATTTTTTTGTTAAGAGATAGCGCCAATCAAGAATACCCGCCGTATCAACTAATTCAAAAGCACTATTATCCCATTCAACTATGCCTAAATTACTATCGCGAGTTGTTCCGGCTATATCGGAAACAAGTGCCTGCCTTTTTTCGATTAAGCAATTAAAAAGGGTTGACTTGCCAACATTGGTTCGCCCACACATTACCACTAGGGGCAATTTATTTTTAGCAGGATTTATCATATAATTATTATTCTTTGTTAGCACTAGTGCCAAGTATAAGTAGAAAATCAGATTTATTATCACCCTCTTTATATGGCTCGAGCCAGCTTGGTGAATTAAAAGCCTGTGTAGCTCCAGTTAATTTTTTTAAAGCAAGTAGAGAGTCATTCTTTTGTCCAGCACTTAAATCATAAATAACCGATCGTTCATAATTTCTTTCAACAGCATTACCTGTGCCGACTATTTTAAATTGATACGACTCTAATGTTTTAGATGTTTTTCCAGCTAATCCAGCAACCCAGGTTCCATTGGCGATAAATACT
>JBBSAU010000021.1:0-10477 GCA_038251925.1 Patescibacteria group bacterium
ATAGCCAGGACCAGAACCTGGAGTCCTACCGTTAGACGATCCCCGAATATATGTATTAAACTATTTAATTATTTCCCATTCCTCGATTTCTCCCGGAACAACTTTAAATAATGGATGTACTTTTGGAGGCTGAGTATCTTTGAGTTTTGAATATCTTAGCTTGTCTCTTATTTTTAATTTATTTAATAAATGGGTAAATTCATATTCAACTTGTTTCTTACTCACATTAATTACCTCATTTAATATCTCTTTATTATCAATTTTATTTAAATCAAATTTATATCCTCTCGCTTCTGCCTCAAGATAAATTCCAAACAAATATGAATTGATATATTTTAATGTCTCGGAACTTTCTTTAAACCTATTTAATTGTGGGTGATTTTTATAGCCCTTTGTCCTTCCCTCTAAAACTTTTTTAGCGAGCAAACTTTCTCGCCAAAGTGCTAAAAGACCCTGGCGATCTAAATATTTAGGATTAAGACTCCATAGTCGCATAAATAATTAAGCTTCTCTTTTCGGCTTCATTAAAGGGAATAAGGTAGTTTCTCGGATTGGTTTATCAACTAAAAAGGCAAATAATCTTTCCCCAAAACCAAAACCACAAGTTGGTGGCATGCCATGTTCAAGCATCTCAACAAATTCTAAATCGGGCATCATCGCTTCTTTGTCACCTCTATCAATTAGTTCTTGTTGAAGTGCAAAACGTTTAGCCTGATCAACTGGATCATTGAGTTCAGAAAAGCCATTACAAAGTTCTGAGCCCGCCAGAATAACTTGAAATCTTTCAGTTAATTCTGGGTTATCTATTTTAGCCTTGGCTAGCGGGCTAACGAGTTTTGGATGATTAATTAAAAAAACAGGACCAGCAATATTTTTGCGACAATATTTCCAAAGTGTATCCATTAAACGCTCGCGATTTGCTCCTTCATATTTAACGTGAAGCTTTTCTAAGGTTTCGGCCATTTCTTTATCACTTGCTTTTAGGACATCAACACCTGTTTGTTTTAAAATTTCGCTAACATAATCCATTCTTGGCCACTCGCCTGCTAAATCATATTCAAACCCCTTAGTCTTAAATTTTGTTTTTGAGAAAACTTTAGTGGCGATTTCTTGAAATAGTTCTTGGGTTAATTTCATTCCCATTTCATAATCAGCGTAAGCCCAATAGAATTCCATATTCGTAAATTCTTGCAAATGATCTGGACTTGAGCCTTCATTACGATAAGTTCGTCCGATTTCAAAAACCTTTTCGAACCCGGCTGCCATTAAACGCTTCTGCCATAATTCACCGACGGAAATTCGCAAGTATACGTCTAAATCAAAGTCGTCATGATGAGTTTTAAAAGGATTAGCTTCGGCGCCACCAGTAGTAACTTCTATGGTTGGTGTTTCAACCTCAAAAAAACCACGGTTTTTCATAAAATCTCTAGTCACTTCCCAAAATAAAGATTTCTTATAAAATAAATCTCTCAGCTCCGGATTTAAAAGTAAATCTAAATAACGTTTACGTAATTTTTCATCTTCATCTTTAAGGCCATACCAAGAATCAGGAATTGGGCGCAATGCTTTAGATAATAATTCCCATTCCTTAACCATAATACTTTTCTCACCTTTATGGGTTAAGAAGGCCGTTCCCTTTACTTGTATAAAATCGGCGACATCAATTAATTTCAGAAAACTTTTGAATGAGTCGACGCCTAAGTCTTTTTTAGAAAAAGCGAGTTGAATACTTGAGCTAGCATCTTCTAAATTAGCAAAAGCCAAATTACCGTGTTCACGCTTAGAGCGCAAGCGGCCTACAATAAAAAACTCTTTTTGTGTTTCACTTAAAGTATCAAAATCAGCCAGAACTTTTTTTATTTCATAGTCACGTTTAACTTTAGCTGGATAGGGATTAATTCCCGCCTTAATAAGTTCTTCTAATTTTTTAAGACGATCACTCCGTTCGCTAACTGAAAGAGATATTTGGTTTTCTGTCTCACGGCTTTCGGACATATAAACTTTATTCGATTTTTAAAATTTTATATTTAACAAGACCTTTAGGAGTTTCAACTTCAACCATTGCTCCTTTCCGCTTGTGCAAGAAGGCAACCCCAAGTGGAGATTCGTTAGATATTTTTCCATTGATTGGATCAGCTTCATTAAAACTAACGATTGAATATTGTTTTTCTTTGTCACCGGTTTTGACCGTTACTTTTGAACCCATAACTACTTTTTCAACAGTTTCTTCATGCTCGACGACTGTTACATTTTTTAAAGTATTTGTTAGCTCTAGGACTCGTCCTTCGTTCAGAGCCTGAGCATCTTTAGCTTCACTATATTCAGCATTTTCACTTAAATCGCCCAAATCTTTAGCACGCTCAATTCTTTCGGCAATATCCTTGCGTTTAACGGTAGTTAATAGAGTTAATTCATCTTTTAATTTGTCGTAACCCTCTTGTGAGATAATTTGCTCATTCATAATTTTAATTTATTTATTGAAGATTAGATAATTTTTAATATACCCTATCTTTTTGAATTAGACAAGAGCCAAGAAGCAGAATTACGATGCCCAGCGGGTGGTTTAGATAGGGTGTGAAAAGATTAGTCGCCGCTAAAAAAACTATTCCGGCCGCTAGCCCGAATAGTAAAAAATCATCGTTTTTATGTCCATAAAAAATTGCCATTTTTATTAAGTAGCCAATGAAGATTAAGTAAGTAATAAGTCCCAACAAGCCAATTTTGAGCCATAAATCAAGATAACCCCATTCAAAGGCGTAAGTTGTATAATCTCCATTTGGATTATTCTCGAGGACTCGCGGATCACTTGATTTATAGGTAATTGTCGCGCCAAATCCCTGTCCAAAAAATGGCTCTTGATAAATTTCTTTAGTCAGAACCGGGAGTAACGACCATCTTGAAGTTAGAGCTGATTCCCCGCCATTACTAACACGACCAACGAAATCGGCATTAAATTGTCCTGGTGTTGGATAAGGAAAAATAGCGACTAAGTATAATAATATAAAAGCGCCAATAAAGCTTAGAGAAATCCATAACGCGGCGCGAACTGATTTTTTGAAAGAATAATATATCCAAATTAAAGCCAAGCTTAGGCCAAGGGCAATTATAATCGCCACCCAAAAGCTTCTTGAAAAACTTATTAAAATCGTACTGGCAAAAAGAGCACTTAAAAATAAAGCGAGCGATTTGACAAAAAATCTATTTTTATGTTTTTTAATTTGGAGCCAAAATATAATTAAAAGAGCTACACCGGAAAAAATTTGTCCTTGAATAAATATTCTCGGCCAACCGGATAGAGTGGCTGTCATTTCACCCATTAGAGTTTTTCTGAGCCAGAAATATATTTCTGGAGCAATTATTAAATTATGAGTAAAAATAAATAATAAGATTAACGTTTTGAGGCCCGTCCAAACTACAGCCGAGAGAAAAAGTATTTTTAAATTATTAAATATTTTTTTGTCTTTGAAATTATAAACACAAACGATTGGTAAGATTAGAAGGAAATATAGCCAAGAATTAAAATCACTGTAAATTAAATTAAGTTCATTGCCACGAAAATAGGCATTAATAAGACTAATTAGGGCAAAGGCGGCCAAGAATATAAAGTATTTCCCTGCCTTAAAACTTTTTAAAGATTGCAGGTATTGGCTAGCACTTTTATTTTTTATTAATTGCCAGGCGAAGCGAAGGGTAAAAGGAATCATTATCGCTAGCCACAAAGCCATTCGGATTGAAATAATAAAAGAAGCGACTGGCAGGACAAACATATGCCCCATTGAACCAATAAATACTTCCGCTAAGACAATCAGGATCGCGTATTCAAGCCTATAGAAACTAAATATTAAACAGGCAAGAAATAAAGTAATAAATATAAAGTAATTCAAAAGAGGAAATATTAAGGCTAAATATGAAAATAATTCTAAAGCCATGAAGCTAAATAGAATTATTAATATTTTTTGAAACTTAATTTTCTCAAGCATTTTATTTCGACTTTTTAAATATTTTTATTAATAATTACTCGGTCACCAACTTGAATATTATTTTTTTCACTATATCCACCATTAATTTCTAGGACCATATCGGCGGGATGCAGACTTCGATAAATTGTGAGTTGATTTGAATCCTGTGGTTTTAGATTTTTTTCAATATTTAAAATTTTCCCATCACTAATAAATAAAATATCTAATGGGAAATTCATATCACGCATTACAAATTCTCGGATATCTTTTTGTGGCCAAACAAATAGCATCCCACAATCATCGCATAGGGATTCACGCTTGCTTAGTCCCTTATATTGATGCTGCAGGTCAGAGGCGATTTCTATTTTTATTACTTGCTGATTTATTGTTAAGGTTGCTGGTTTTTCTGCCTTAAAATTAGCTTCAAGTAAATAGATATAAAATGCAATCAAACTTAAAAGAATAATTAAAGTAACTATGGCTAGATAAAATTTATTTTTTTTAGATAAGGCCATGTTTATTTTTAACTATTTTAAGAGCCCGATTATATTTTTTTACGTCTGGTAAAAATGGAAATAATTTATAGGCAAATGATGGTAGCCATGAGCTAATAGTACCACCGGGAGTAACTGTAAATAATATTTCAGGAACAAATACACCAGATTTCCCTTCTTCAAGCATAGTTAACCACAAATCCCAATCCTGAAGTTTTTTTATGCTTTCATCCCAGCCACTTTGCGGATAATCCGCTCGTCGAATAAGTGACATTGTATGAATATAAGGCATTTTCTTCAATTTTTCAGGATCAAAGTCTGTCAATTTAAATAACTTTTTACCCCACAGAAATGATGAATAAGCATAACTAGCGCTGGGATTGGTTTCAAGAGTGGCTAAAAGTACTGCCAGGGCTTGAGGATGTAAAATGGCATCGGCATCACAAAAAAATAAGTAATCCCCTTTGGCCTCGCGCTCTCCGTGGTTTCGAGCGGCGGGAGCACCAGCATTGGCCTGATTGATAAATAAGTAGGATTGCAATGCCTGTAAAGTATGCAAATAATTTCCACAGGTATTTTCAACGCCGTCGCTTGAGCCGTCATTAACAATAATTACTTCAAAATCTTGAAATGTTTGTTTATTTATACTTATTAGAGTTTTAATTAATTTTTGTCCTTGATTATAAACGGGAATTATTATTGATATCATATTTTATATTTTTTTTGGATAAATTTCGAAACTCTATCGGCCTGATTTTCCCAATTGAAATCTTTAAGGGCTCTAATTTTTCCTTGTGAACCAAGTCGCTCACGTAAATCAGGATTCCCGGAGAGTTTAGTTATTGCTTCTGAAATTGAGTTTATGTCTTCTGGGTCAACTAAGAGACCGCTCAGTCCATCGACAACCGCATCGCGAACGCCACCAGACTTTCCGGCAATCACTGGTTTCGAGCAAAGGTTGGCTTCAAGATAAACAATCCCAAAACCTTCAAAATCTCCAGAAATATCTCGAGAAGGCATAATAAATATATCGCACTTTTTTAACCAAGCCCATTTTTCAGCTCGACTTAGTTCACCGAGAAAAATAATTTTTTTTGACCAAGCCTCAGGAACTAAGTTTCTCAAATATTCATCTCGTGGGCCAATACCGGCAATAAAATAAATAATATTTTTACTAATTTCAGGAGGCAAGGCAATTATAGCAGCAATTGTATGATCAACCCCTTTTCTTTTAACAAGCCGACCAAGTGTTAGAAGAACTAGCTTCCCTTCTAAGTCATACTTAGTAGAAATTTCTAGAAGTTCATTTTTATCAATTGGTGGCGTTCCGCCTTCGATACCGGGATTAACTATCGTCGATTTCGCCCCCATCCCCGAAAAGTTTTCAATTAAGCCTTCTTGCACAAAGGTATTGGCACAAATTATTTTATCAGCGCGACGCAAAATTAATTGACTAAGAAAACGTTTCCGCGGAGTTTTTATAGCCAAGGCTAAATCCATACCATGTAAAAAAACTGTATATTTAATTGGCCGAAAGAGTGAAACTAAAAAAGCGGCCGTTCCGAGCGGTAGAATTTGCCCGACAATTAAAAAATCAAATTTATCACGCGAGATTTTTCGATTAAGAGAAAAGATGGCTGGCCACCAAGCAAAAAAACCGTCACCAGCAACTAGCTCATTACGATTATTATTAAGGACTATTAATTTTTCGCTAATTGGCCAGTATTTAGCCAAATTACCGTAGTAATTAGCCACGCCGCCATGAAAAGGAGGATATTCTAATGTGAATAAAAGTGTTTTCATAAGTTATGGTTTTAATGAATGCCAAATGCTCATGAGATCATTTTTTTTAAATCCGCCCAAAACTAAGAGCAGCAAAAAATAAATAAATCCGCCAATAAATGTTGCAATAAAAACATTTAAATAAGTTTTTCCAAGGTAGATTATTAAACCCATGGCAGCCGAGGCTAAAAGGACTGTAAAAAATTGTTTAATATTTTTTATAGCCTTGTAAGGAATAATTCTTTTTACCCAAATAAGACCAAGAATGAACATTAAAGCGCTAGTTATTAAAACGGTAATACTAGCGCCGACAGCTTTAAATTGAGGAATTAATATGAGGTTCAAGGCAATGCTCGCAAACAGAACGATTCCCATATTCCAGGTATTTTTTCGTTGTTTATCGCAGGCATTTAATAAAGAGCCGATTGGAAAATTCAAGAAGATAAAGAATAAAGAAATGATAGAAATTTGTAGCGGCAATAGTGCGCCCTCATAGCCACTTTTAAAAAGTAAAACAATTTTATCAGCCAAAACTACAGCCCCGACAATAATCGGTAATGAAATAATAATTAAATAATTCATCGCTCTTTCAAAAGAAACTACCAATTGCTCGCGATTCGTTTGCCAATACGAGCTCATAGCTGGATAGAGCGAGGCGGTAAAAGCCATTGGTAAAAATTGAAGAGCGAAAATAATTTTAAAAGCGACTTGATATAAACCGACTTGTTCATCGCCAGCTAAAACTGATAAAAAAACAGAGTCAAGATAGGTATATAATCTAGCGAAAATTGCATAGACAGCGAAGGGCCAACTGATAGTTAATATTTCACGAATTAAATTTTTATCATAGGCAAGAGTAATAGCTATTTTAATTTTGGAGCGTAGAATTGAAAAAGAATAAATAAAATTATAAGAGCTAGCCAGGGCCAAGGCGAACATGGCTGGAATTAAGCCACCACCGAGCAATAAGGCACTGTAACCAAAAGTTAAGACTATTAATTGAAAAATAATTGAGGAGATGCTTTCATATTTTAAATTATGGAATCCCCGAATAACCGCAAAAAAAGTCGAAGTAAATGAATCGAGGACCATGCAAATCGAACTAATGTATACTAAATTACGAGTTAGGGGGTCATAGCCAAGTACATTTATCAAAATAAAAACCGCTAACAATGAGAATATAGTCAGCGGGATTTTTAAAGCTAAAATATTAGCTAACCAAGTTTGGGAGCGCTGTGAGTTTTTGGCCACTTCCCTGGTTAAAACATTAGCGAAACCAAGGTCAATAAATATGGCGAAAATTGTTGTAAAAGAGATTGCAAAATAGTATTTTCCAAGGCTGGCCGGGCCAACATAACGAGCCAAAAGTGTAAAGTAGGTAAAAGAAATGATTTTCTGTAAAATCAAGGCTATAGTCAAATATGAGGTATTTTTAGCGATATTATTTATTTTTGTCATAAGTGACTTGGGCGTTTAGGGCAACTCTTGATTTAATTTCAATGTTATGATAACATAATACTACCATAATTTGAAGATATTCAATAGTTCAAATTTTATTAAAAATCAATAAAATTTTTTTATTTATATGAAGAAAGATATCCACCCAAAATATTACCCAAAGTGCAAGGTAATCTGCGTTTGCGGAAACACTTTTTTTACCGGATCAACTGAACCGGAAATTAAGGTTGAACTTTGTTCAGCTTGTCACCCTTTTTATACTGGTAAGCAAAAATTAGTCGATACGGCCCGCCGTGTTGAAAAATTTGAAGCTAAAATCAAGGCTAAAGATGGCGTTAAAGACGTTAAAGGTAAGAAAGTTAAACGTATCGCCAGGGCCGAAGCTCGCGCGAAGAAAGAAGTAGTTGTAAAAACTAAGGATATTAAGAAAATTGCGCAAGTTAAATTAAACAAAAAATAGCTTTATAAAAAGCAATCGACTTTAATTTTGCAGCCATGTCGTGCTACAATATTATAAATGATTGCTTTTTTGTTATCGATTTTTCAAAAACAGACAAATAATATAATTCTATATGTACGAAGACATTAAACTAAGATTTTCCGACCTTGAAACAAAATTGATGGACCCGGAACTCGCTAAAGATGCTAAGGCAATGATTAAAATATCACAAGAGCACGCTAGTTTACGGCGCGCGATTGCGCTTATTTCAGAACTAGATAAAGTAAATGATAATATTTTTCAAAATAATGAAATTTTAAAAACCGAAGCTGAGGGCGAACTAACGACAATGGCGAGTGAGGAGTTGAAGGATTTACACCAGCAGCAAGAAAAAATAAGCGACGAAATTGAAGAAGAGGTTAATCCAGCCAGTCCGAATGATAAAAAAAATGCGATAGTCGAAATTCGAGCGGGCGCCGGAGGTGATGAAGCGGCCTTATTTGCTGGTGATTTATTTCGGATGTACTCACATTACTGCGAAAGACAATCATGGAAATTAAGCTTAATTGATTCTTCAGTTATCGGTATTGGGGGCTTTAAGGAAATTATATTTGAAGTTAAGGGTGAAGGTGCTTTTGGTCTTTTAAAATTTGAAGCGGGCACACACCGGGTTCAGCGTGTTCCCGAAACGGAAAAGCAGGGCCGCGTTCATACTTCAACCGCGACTGTCGTAGTTTTACCGGAGGCCGAAGAAGTTGATATTGAAATTAAAGCAAATGATATTCGAATTGATACTTTTTGTTCGAGCGGACCAGGCGGTCAGTGCGTTAATACGACCTACTCAGCTATTCGGATTGTTCACATTCCAACCGGCATTACTGTTTCTTGCCAAGATCAAAAATCACAGCATCAAAATAAAGAAAAAGCCATGCAAGTTTTACGTTCGCGCCTACTAGCCAAACAAGAAGATGAAAAACGCATCGCCGAGTCAAGTGCTCGCCAAACTCAAATTGGCGGTGGCGACCGTAGCGATAAAATAAGAACCTATAATTTTCCTCAAGATAGAGTTACTGATCACCGAATTAATATGTCTTGGCACAGCATTCCGAGAATTATTGATGGTGAAATTGAAGAACTTATTAAAGAATTAAAAAAGGCAGATAAAGCTAGTCGCCAATGACATTTACGGCTGTTATAAAATCTTCTAAGTTGCCTCAGCGAGAAATTGAAATTCTCTTATCTTTTCTAACGAATAAGTCTAGAGAATTTTTTATTAGTCATCCCAAAACAGAAATAGAAAAAATAGTTTATAAAAAATTTCAAGAACTAGAAAATAAATTCTTAGCTGGTTGGTCAATTGCTGCTTTAATCGGCACCAAAGAATTTTATGGACTTAATTTTAAAGTTGATGAAAATGTTTTAATTCCCCGTCCAGAAACGGAATTAATGGTCGACGAAATATTAAAATTAGTAAAAGAGAAAAAAGAAAAATTAACTCTAAAAGAAAAATTAACCCTAATTGATATTGGAACTGGCTCGGGAATAATAATTATCACTTGCGCTCAAAATTTAAAAATTAATCACCGAGAAATATTTAATAAAACAAGTTTTCGGGCCGTTGATATTTCTAGTTCGGCTTTAAAAATCGCGAAAACTAATAGCCAAATCTATCAACAAGATAAAAAAATTATATTTTACTTAGGAAATCTTTTAGAACCGCTTATTAATCACAAAGATTACTTATTACTTTTTGAAACCGATATTATTATTGCCGCTAATCTTCCCTATTTAAGCCCTCAGCAAGTCAAAGGCTCGCCGAGCATCCAAAAGGAGCCTAAACTGGCGCTAGTAGCCGGCACAGACGGCTTAAAGTATTACCGAGAGCTCTTTGGACAACTAAAAACACTCTATAAAGACAAATTACATTCAAACATTAATATTTTTTGTGAAATTGATCCTGGTCAAAAAAAATCATTTATATCCCTGCTTCAAAGATATTTTCCAGAGGCCATCCTCATTATCAAAAAAGATTTGGCCGGCCGCCCAAGACTCGCCGAAATAACAATAAATAAAAATTACAATAAATAAAATCGACAATAAATAAAACCCCTGTCATAAGTCAGGGGTTTTATTTTATTTGGAGGAATCTAAAGATTTATTTTTTTACTTCTTCTTTTTTAGTTTCAGGCGTTTCTGCAGCTACAGCTTCAACCGGCTTTTCTTCTTCAACTTGAACCTTCGGCTCAACAACAACGACGACTACGTCTTCTGGACTATTTTTAATTAATCTGAAGCCGTTTGGTAAAATAAGATCTGAAATTCTAATAACATCTTCGTAAGTTGCA
>JBBSAU010000022.1:0-9965 GCA_038251925.1 Patescibacteria group bacterium
TGAAAATTTTTCATGATCGCTAGTAAATTTATTAGAGTAACTTGATATTTCATTTTGAAGCGCTAGAATCGATTCAAATTTTTTAAATAGCGACGGTTTTATCCATTTATATTCACTATGTTCTTTGCTTAAAACTATTTCGCCACTCAAATAATCACAAAGAAAAGTGATGCCAATTTTAGTCTCACCCTGATCATTAATAAATGTAAAAACATTGAAAGGCTCGTTTATTTTAACATCAATACCTGTTTCTTCCTTTATTTCCCTCTTTAAGGCTTCTTGGGGAGACACATCATTGGCCATTCCGCCGCCAACCGTTTCCCATATTCCCGGATTAAAAGAGTCACTGTTATTTCTTTTTAAAATAAGGATTTCTCCGCCTTCACGCTTAATTATTCCTTTGACAGCGATTTTGTATTGCATATTGATAGATTTCCTAAACCTTATCTAAATAAAATAACCCACTGGAAGCAGGTTATTTGATCAATTTCTAAGAAATTAACGATGACTTCTTTTTTTAGCTAATGTTTCGAGCATTACGCGTTTAATTTCAAGACGTTTAGCTGTTTTTGGAGAGTGAGATTTCTTCATTTTTCCTACTCCAGTAGATCTTTTGGCCATATGAATGTAATTTTATTCTTTATTTATCTCTTATTTATGTATTTATCATAGGGTAATTTTGAAAATAGAGCAAGATTTGCGCAAATTTGCTATTATCATTAATATATTAAGGAAAGATTATATCAATTGTAGTTCTCTTATGGTTCCCTTACTTCAAGTAAATAATTTAAGCAAAAAATATAGCGGTCAGACAATATTCTCTGGTTTGTCTTTTAGTGTTTTTGAAAAACAAAAAATTGGTATAATTGGTCGTAATGGGGCTGGAAAATCAACTATGTTTCGAATTATTCTTGGTCAGGAAGAAGCTGATAGTGGCAATGTAATCATTAGTCGTGAGGCGAGAATTGGTTACATTGAACAAGGAAATATATTTCAAGATAGCGAAACTGGTCTAGAGTTTTTGATGCGTGAAAGTTTAAAAGAAGAATGGCAATGTCGTAAAATGGCTAATCGTTTTAAATTCGACGGAGAGAAAATCGAAAAACTAGTTTCCGAGTTATCTGGTGGTTGGCAGATGCGTTTAAAATTAAGCGCGATGTTACTACTTGAGCCTAATTTATTTTTGCTTGACGAGCCGACTAATTATCTTGATCTGGGAACTATCTTACTATTAGAAGAATTTTTAAAAAGTTATAAGGGAGGATTTTTAATAATTTCTCATGATCGCGAATTTCTAAAAAACACTTGTCTTGAGACAATGGAAATAACTCCACATCGCTGTCTAAGTTTTCCGCAGCCCCTTGAAGCCTATTTAGCTTATAAAGAACAACGGGCAGCCAGTGAACAAAAGATTAACACCAAATTAAACCGAGAACAGAAGCATATGCAAGATTTTGTTGATCGCTTCCGATATAAATCATCTAAAGCGGCCCAGGCGCAAGCTTTCATAAAAAAAATCGATAAGTTGCAGAGCCATAAAATTAGCATTGAACATAATGCGAGTACTGTTACAATAAATATTCCAGCAATAGAAAAAAAGAAGAACCGAGTTTTGGCGATTAAAGAAATGGCGATTGGTTATGAAGATAAAATTTTAGCCTCTGGTTTTGACTTTGATGTCAAATATGGCGACAAAATTATTATTGTCGGCGATAACGGTCAAGGTAAGACAACTTTTCTTAAAACAATATCTTCCGAAATACCGCCACAAGCGGGAAAATATTCTTGGTTTGTTGATTTAAAAATAGCTTACTACGCGCAACTTTCTGGTGGAAACTTAAACCCCGATGAGCAACTGGGTGATTACTTGCGACGTCTAGCTGATTCAAATATAAAAACTGAGAAGGTCTTACAAATGGCGGGTGATTTTCTGTTTTCCGGCGATGATTTAAAAAAGACGATTGGCGTTTTAAGTGGTGGCGAAAAATCACGTTTAATTATTGCTGGATTATTACTCGGTAAACCCGATGTTTTACTTTTAGATGAACCGACTAATCATTTAGATTTTGAAACTGTCGAGGCCTTGGGTCTGGCTTTATCAAATTTTAATGGAACAATAATATTTACGAGCCATGATAGAACATTCGCTAATATGGTAGCTAATGATATTATAGAAATTAATAATGGCCGAGTGAAAAGGAATTATCACGATTATGAAGATTATGTATCTCGACTTGAAAAAAGATTAACACACGTAAGTGTGAGTGATGAAAATTTAAATAAAGTATCGCCTGTAAATGTTATTTCAAGCTATGACGCAAATAAAGAAAATCGCAAAAAAATAAAAAGTTTAGAAAATAAATTAGAAAAATTAAATATTAAAAAAGGCGAGATACACTCATATTTTTTAGAAAACACGCTTAATTATGATCACAGTAAAAAAGAGGAACTCGAAAATATTGAAGAAGAAATTAAGAGTTTTGAAGAAGAATGGTTAATTTTAGCTCTATAAAAATATAAAAAATCGATTAGTGATTCAAAAAATTGAAGCTGACGCCAAGAAGGTAAACGTTTAAGAGAAGTAGTAGTGGTATTCCAATTTGGAAATACCATTTTTTTGTTTTATGACGAAATAAAGTCATGCCCACGTAGATGCCTGCCGCCCCAAAAAATAAAGCGAGGGTAAATAATAATTTTTCGCTTACACGTCTTCCATCTACTTTTGATTTTTGTTTATCAAAAAATACTACAATGAATGAAATTGAATTTATTATGGAGAAGAATAAAATAGTTAATTGATTGTTGTCGAACATAATAGAACTATACTAAAATAATTATTAGATTTACTATCTTTCATAATACTGCTTATAAAAATAAAAAACCACAGATTTTTTCTGTGGTTTAAGCTTGTTTTTAGTTTGGCGAGTTTTCGTCATTAATTAATTTAATTAATCCACCAACAAAGAGACAACCGACGAGATATTTTTGCTGAGGGGTATCAAATCCGCCGATAAGTTCAATTAGCTTTGTTTTAAAGCGAAAAATATTCAAGGAATCGATGGAAACATTGCGCTCTAAAAGGTGAAGATTTTCTCCAGAATATAATAGTAGTGAGTTCTGATAATTAGCATTTTCTAGGCGTAATTTATCGATGACAATAAGTAAGGCGTCTTCTGCAGTTTTTGATTCTACGTTAATAGAGATATTTATTTCATCTTCTTCGTTATGAAATTTTTCGGCTAATTCTTTACAACGGTTCATTTCAATTCCGGCGCTATTTCCGAAAACAAGGAATATTTTTTTCTTCATGATTAGTTAATTTTTGAGAATTTATATAATTGTTAAGGTAATACTAGATTATAGTATAAACAAATTTACAGGTCAAGATATTTTAATTAAATTAGCCAAAAATCGACCAATAGTTCACATTTATTAACGAATGTGTTATATTTAATAAAGATAAATTAAAATATATGAAAATTTTAATTGTCGAAGATCAGGAAAATTTAGCTAAATTAATTCAAAGTGGCCTAGAGTCAGAGGGATTTGTGGCTGAATATGTGCTTGATGGTGAATTTGCGGAAATTAGAATTGAGTGTGACTATGAAACTCTTGATCTAATTATTCTTGATATTATGTTACCTGGCATAAACGGCCTCGAAGTCTGTCGCTACTGTCGAGCAAAAAATATAACGACGCCAATTTTAATTTTAACAGCCAAAGATAGTCAGGAAGATATTGTAAGCGGTTTAAATGCTGGGGCGGATGATTATTTAGTAAAACCTTTCTCATTTGAAGTTCTCCTGGCTCGCATAAGAGCTATACTTCGCCGGCCCACCAATATCCTACCAGCTATCCTAAGGGTTAAAAATATTGTCCTCGATCCAGGTAGTAAAATTGTCTTTAAAAACAGAACTGAAATAAAATTAACTTTAAAAGAATTTTGTATTCTTGAATATTTAATGCGCCACCCGAATCAGGTAATTCATCGCGATCAATTAGTTGCAAATATTTGGGATTTTTCAAACGAAGCTTTCAGTAATTTTATTGATGTTCATATAACGAATTTACGAAAAAAACTAGATATTAAAAAGGAGAATATTATCGAGACTATTAACGGCCTTGGCTATAAAATGAATAACTAATTTAATAATTCATCAAAATAAAAACAACTACTTCGCAATTTGCGAAGTTTTTTTAAATTGAGAATTGGCCCTGGCGGGAACTCTGGCTAGTGTCTATTAACGGGATTGAAAAGTAAAAAGTGGAGCCAATCCCCTCTTCCGATTCGAACCAAACCCTTGCCTCAGTTTTCTCGGATATAGATTTTATAATATATAAGCCCAGACCACTACCATTGGGGTTGATTTCTTTGGCATTTTTAGCCCTAAAGGATTTATTAAATATAAGAGCTTTATCTTCCTCGGAAATACCACAGCCGTTATCGCTGATAGAAACTTTAATTTCCGAATGCATTACTTCTGTATTTATCCGGATTGTTCCCCCTATCGGTGTGTAGCAAATAGCATTGCTCAGCATATTTTCAATCATCATTCTTAATATCTGTTTATCAAAGAAAAGGAGCGGTGTTTCGGAAGAATAATTTTTTATTAAATTTATTTTTTTTTCTTGAATTTGTAAAGATAATTCAGAGATTATTTCTTTCAAGCTAAGATCAAAATTTATTGACTCTGGTTTGATCATAAGAGTACCTAATTCAACTCGGGAGAGATTAAGCAAATCTTTAATCATTTCAGACATTAATTTACTTGAATCATTAATTTCATTTAAGTATTGACTTTGTTTATTATTTATTAAGTTTTTAATTTCTCGAAGTAGTAACTCTGAGGCTAGGCGAATACTTGTTAGATGAGTTCTTAGCTGGTGCGATGCCAGGGAAATGAATTCTATTTTAGTTTTTTCTATTTCTTCGGACTCACTGATGTCTTGGATTAACCAAAGAAGATATTGAGGCTCAGCGTTTTCATCTTTGATGAGAGAGATGCTTGTTTTTGTTAAAATTTGTTTAAAACTTTTTTTTAAAAAAGTATTCGTGAACTCAAACTGTTCGATTTTTTCATTAATTAAATCGCTAAATTCTACTTTATCGAATATATTTATGCTTGTTACATTTGAATTAGATAAAGAAATATTTAAAAGCTCTTCTCGGCTGTAGCCGCTTAAATTTATAAATGATTGATTGATTTCAAGAATCCTACCAGTTAAATCGGTCATCAAAATTCCAATGTTCGCATTATTGAAAATTATTTTAAGAGTTTGCTCACTGCGTGCATGGTTAACTTCGCTGTCTTTCAGCTCTTTAAATAAGAGCCGATAAGGTTTTCGCAAGCCAATTTGAACAAAAACTAAATATATTAAACTAAAGATAATAAGCCGAATTAAATGAAATAATATATAAAATTTATTAAACCCCATAAGAACAATCTCAGAGATAATGCTTAAGAATATAGTAAGAATTAAAAATTGGAATATTCGATGGTTAAAGGATTTTCTTTTTCTAAAAAGAGCGAAAATTGCCGTGAGATTTAAAAAAATAATTAGCAGCGAATTAATAAATAAAAGGGCGGCGAATTTAAAATTTATAAAACCTAAAAATGAGTGATTCAAAGATAAATAAATTAGAAAAGCTACTATTATAGAGATAAAAGTATAAAAATAAAAGACCCGCATGGTCTTGAGTTTTCGATTAATGAAAAAAGGAGATACTAGAAAAGAAAAAGCTAATAGATATCGAGATGCTAAATCAAAATAATCGGAAAGACTATAGCCGGACTGATTAATTAATACGCCACTACTACTATCGCTGAAAAGATGTAAAAGATTAAAGATAGCAACATAAAAAATTGCAATTCCAAAAAAAACAAAATATTTATTAGCGATTAAGCGTCGTGAGTTCCAAGTAACAATATAAGCGCTAAAACCAATTACTATACAAATAGATTCGCTAATAGCGTGGAACAGAGAAAAACTATAATAAATCGAAAGAATAATTAAGAAGATAATTACGCCTCGCTGTAATGAGTCATGATATGTATTTGTTTGAGAATATTTATTAAACATAGGCAATAAAATAATTTGCGTATGCTACCAAGTATCCAATATATAGTTTATCATTATCTGTTTAAATTGCAATAATAATTTTAACTGGACATCATTAGTTTTTTATATCTGTGCACAAAATGTGTTTAAAAATAATTATTAATATAATATTAGCTATAAATATTTCAAGTTAAATATCTCCGGATATTAATAATTTCTTAATCACGAGCATTTATACTTGTCTTTATATAAAGGTCGAAGTAATCCCTACTCAAGGGAAAGAGAGTGCAAGCTCTCAATTATTTACTAATTATATTTAAGATTGTTTAAGTGTTTTTCAACATTAGGCATTCTTAAAATAACTTTATGAAAAATAAAAAATTATATATTTTTACGATGATAGCCTTAGTTTTGTCATCTTTTTCGCCTCTGCTTGTTTCCGCGCAAACAACAGGCACGACAACAAATATCAATACTGCTTTAACTCGTGATTCATCAGGTGGTACCAATCCTATTGTAAAAGCGAAATGGGAAATGAATAACGCCACATCAACTGCCGGAAAGTATCTTGGCACTGATGCTCAAACTGCTGCAAATGCGCAGTTTATGCCTTCAGGGCAATATCAAGTCGGTAAGACAATTGCCGTTTGCGCAGTTGTAACCGATCCTGATGGCGTTGCTGATATAAATGAGGTGTACGGCGATCTTTATTATCCAGAAGACACTTCAACTGGACCAAACCATGCCTCTGATCGTCTTGGCTGCGGTCAACAACTGCCGGAGTTTACTTTAAATTCATTATCAAAGACAGACGGAATCGACTTGTTCTGCAATAATATTAAGAATAACAATAATAACTTACCAACCTTTAACTCTGGTTATGATTATGCGGAAATATGTAATCTCGATGGCGAATTATGGAAGGAAACCGCCAAGGTTTATTGTGGTGAAATAACTCTTTCTTATGAAGATCCATCAGGCTCCTACAATACTTTAGTTTTAGCTCAGGACAAGAGTGGCAAAGATGGTCGTTTAAATAATAGTTTTACTTATTTGCCTGTAACCGCTTTTGAAACAGACTTTGATAGCGTGACCTATGGTTCCGTAAGATTAAATACGCATAAAATTATTAGCGGAAATTTAACTTTTAACCCGTCTGATGAAAAGGCCACTGTTCGAAATATTGGCAATACTCGTTTAGATATGAGAGTGAATCAAAACGACATGGGTCTAGGTAAAACTGATAATATCTGGAATGTAAAATTTGACGGTCGCGTCGGGAGTGATGCGGCTTTCGTAAATTATTACCCGGAAAGCACAAAAACATTACCAAAGACTCTTAACTTATCAGAAACAAATGAAATGGATTTCTCTATCTTAATTACAAAATTTCCACCATCTAACGACAGTTTAAATTATGTTGGCACGATGGTTTTAAGTGCTGCACCAGCTACGCATTTAACATGTGGTTTTCCACAAGTTTAGCAAAAATACTATCGCGATGCTAAGTAAAACAATTGCGGGGGGAGGACCCCACGTCCTCCCCCAGGCACAATATAATAATATGAAAAAACTAAAGTTTGTAATTATATCTTTGTTCTCGATTTTACTTGTCGTGCCAACGACTAGTTTTGCTATTGGCCAAATTACTAGTCCTATTATTATTTCTGATGCTTTGCGAGGAAGATCATATGATGAAGAACTAACAATTATTAATACTGAAAAAGCAACCACGACAATTAATTTAAGCGCTGAAGGCGCGATAAAAGATTGGACGACCTTTTTCGAACCGAACAACCTAGATATTGCAACTAGTAGTATCTTTGTTCCGGCTGCAAAAACTATAAAAATGATTGCCAGATTTAATATTCCGGAAAGTGCCAGTTTAGGCGAACACATTGGCATGGTTAGCGTCGGACAAAGTGCAGCTTCGAAACCAGACGCTACAGAATCAAGTGCGTCTTTAACTCAAAAAATTGATCGCCAGGTTTTAATTAAAATTAATACTCAAGAAAAAATTAGTTATAACGTTTCGATTATTCCGGAAAATTATGATATCGCTTTAAATCAAAATCTAAAAATTCGCATAATTTACGATAACCTCGGAAATAGTGATATAAAACCGGATATTCATTTACAAATAAAAAACGGCGATAATATTAAATATAATATACTGCTTCCCTATCCGGATAATGAATTAGCAGTTAAACCTAATTCTCAACACGAAATCAGATTTCTTGAAATACCACTGACCGGGTTTGATAAAGGAAAATATGAAGCGAGTTTCGATTTCTATGATAATGATAAATTAACTCAGCAAAAAGATTTCTATTTTAATATTCGTGAAGAGGCTGAAATAAAAACGCTAATGGGTAGCCTTATTGATACTGCTAAAAAACAAGGACCGCTATTATTAGTCGGAGTAGGGATTGTAATATTAGGAGTTTTTATGAGTCGTTTGATGATCATACGCCGCAAAAAATATCAAAGAATTTTAAAATTTCATGATATAATATCGAAGTAAAATTCAAATTAGATTAAATTCAACAATATTTTTTCTATGTTTATACTTAGCGAATCATTATTAAGGCCATTTTGAATCTTTCCTTGGCCTTAAGTTCATGAATTACGTCGACTGGTAAAAAAATTACTTCCCCTTTCGACAGATAAAACTTCTTGTGATTAATAAATATTTCCGCACTACCGTCAAGAATATAAACCAAGGCATCAAAAGGCGCTTTATGTTCACTCAAGCCTTGTCCGGCATCAAACGCAAAAACAGTAATCGTTCCCGTTGTTTTCTTAATTATTTCGCGACTAACAATAGAACCATCCTGATAATCAACCATGGTCGCAAATTGATAAATCTCGGCTGTATTTATTTTAGACATATTATTTTATTTTAAATGTTTTCAGAAGGTGTAAATTCGCAATAGCCAATTTTATCACATTCATTTTTAAGAGTGGCCCACTCTTCTTCGCTGGTTATTACTTTTAAAGCCGTTGGGTAAAGGATATTGTTTTCTTTAAAAATATGGTCACGTAACTTAAAGACTAAATTTTCAGCGATAAGCTGAAGTTCTTCTTTAAATTCTTGAACACTTAAATCTGGTCCAACTTCTGATAATTCGCGTAAACGTCTTTTTAATTCTCTGAGTTCAACGTGTTCCATTTTCATTATTCGTGGTGGTCCGGAAACTCCGACCGCTTCTAGGGCTGGAAAAAGAACTTGCTCCTCGCGTTGATGATGTGGTTCGGCGCCAAGGAATTTTTTTGCTAAAGAATTAAGTTTATTTATTATCTCTAGACTAATAACTGCATCTTTATCTGCTTGAACGGCCTTATTAATTTCCTCAAGTTCGGTGAGAAAATTAAGCAGGGCATCATGTTCAATTATCATGGTCTGAATAACGTGATTTAAGGCAAGCTTATCTTTTGTCGCGCCTAAATTCCCTTCTAACATATTCATATGAGCAGAACATAAATGTCTTAAAGCACTTGGCTCCAAACCATTTTCAATTAAAGTTTGCTCGGCAATTGATAATTCGAGAGGACTCACAGTCGCTAAAAAGTCTTTAGCTTCTGATTTTACTTTTTCGGAATCTTCCCCGTTATTTAATTTTTCAAGAATTTTCGCTAATTTTTGAGTTTTATCTTCATTCATAATTTTATATTTATGTTAATTAGTAGAATTATTATAGCTTGGTCTATCTTCTTCTTGATTATCTAAATCATTAGCAAAACGCGCTAAGACATAGAGAACACTTGATAAACGGTTTAGGTAAGCCGGTATTAAGCTATCTAAGGGTTGCTGGGAATTACTTTGCAATTGAATTACTCTTCTTTCAGCTTTTCGAGCTAATGTTCGTGCGAAATCAAATAAGGAGCTTAATTTACTACCACCA
>JBBSAU010000023.1:0-9611 GCA_038251925.1 Patescibacteria group bacterium
AAGCCTAATTCGAAAGATATGGTAATCAGCAGCCAAGCCTTGAGGTTCAAGGAAGGTTCAGAGACTATCTCGAAAGAGAGTAGGCCCATCTAGAAGACGGCCCGAAGCGCATCGCATCCTTGTTGAGGATGATGATATAGTCCACCCCATAGGGAAACTTATGGATAAGTGTAACCAATTGGTCGTCGGTTCGAATCCGACCCTGGGAGCCAGAATAAATAACGCCTAACTAGGCGTTATTTATTTGATTAATTTCTAATTCTTTATTTAACTATGAATAATAAAACTAAGAAAGTAGTTTTTTTTATAACTTTAGTCATATTTTTAATGACTGCAATTTCCGTCCTACCGACAACGGCCAAGGCGGCTAAGAAAAATGGGCAATGTTCACTCGAACTAAGCTCGCAAGCGTCAAGCTCGAATATCTCGTTTGGCGACAGTGTCGTTTATAATTATTCGCTTAAAAATGTTGGGACTACGTCTTGTTCTGGGGCCAGCGTTTCTCTATATTATGCGGATAATGAGCAGTATGTCAGTTCTAGTTTGGCACCTAGGGCATCTGACAATTATTGGGTCGCTGGTAATTTAGCGCGTGGTAAGTCGTATTCATTTTCCGTAACTATGAAAAATATTCCAAGTGATAGCTCGCAAATGTTTGGCGAGGCCTGTGCTTCGGCAAATGGCGCTGATGATTCTTGCGTCAGTGAGGCAGTGAATTTAACGCCGGTAACTTTAAATAATGAGAGCACCACCGTAGATACTGCGACCACATCGTTAACTACTGCACCGATAGTAGTACCAATTTCAGAACCAATAGACGTAACAAACAATACTCAAGCTTGGATTTATCCTGGTGCACCAGCTTGTGGTAGTGCAAATGAATACGCTGATGGACGAAATATTGATACCTTAAAACCAGAGTATTATACTGTCCAAAGCACAGGAGCATTGAGACAATTAACCGTGGCCGCCGACGGCTGTAATGCCTATAGCGCCGCGAATGTCGCTGATATAAAAGCCCATTCAAATCATCAATATGTTACGTTGTCGGGAAATATTACAAATTTCCGCAAACTTCTTTCATCAGCCACTTTGCAAAGTGCGGCGATCGACACTTTAACAAATTTTACCGTGTCGTCCGGCTTTAGCGGAGTTGAAATTGACTGGGAAAATTTTAGTGCCTGGACAGTCACTGATTACGCAAACTATCGTAACTTTGTGACGGCCCTGCAAAATAGTCTTCATGCACAAGGTAAATTTTTAATGATCGATGCCCCGGCTATTTCCGATGCGAAGTATCAAAGTTATTTTTTGTTTAAATATGAAGATTTCGTTAACATAGATTATGTAGCGATTATGGCCTATGACTACCAGTATGATTATGGCGTTGGCCAGCCAGTAGCGCCTGAGTTATGGGTGAAAAATGTAATTAATTGGGCAAAAGCGCGCTTAGACATAAATAAAATAATTATTGGCGTGCCCGCCTATGGTTATCATGGGGAATTAGGCAGTTATAGCCCGACAATTGATACTCACGAGCAATCCAGTACTTATCCCGGCTATTCGACCAGGAAGCTTAATGCTGACGGCGAAGAAACCTGGGTTTTGGGAAATACCTATTATGCTGTTCAATCAAACTCAACTCTTGACCGTAAAAAGGCTTTGATTGAGTCAATGGGCATCAAAAACGTCTCAGTTTGGCATTTAGGCGGTAATTTATGGTTTTCTAATTAATATTTCTACTTCGGATAAGCAATAAATTCCCTTAAATTAGCCAAAAAATTTAAACGAGCGAATAAAATCGCTCGTTTTTTGTTAAAATAGTGTTCTGAGCAATTAGTTTAAAAAAAATTAAATTTTCGTGCGTATAATTTATATATATGATTAGCCTAATTTAGAGAATCGACTGGCCATTTAAACTGTCTATTTAGGCTTTCTAATGTAAATTAATAATTTAGACCCTTTTCTGGACGAACAGGGTTTTTAAATATATAAATAATTCTAATATCCTAAATTATGAAACCAAATATCTTAAAAATAATTGAGAGCTTATTCGCTCTTATTATGGCCGTTTTACTGCTGACTCTTTTTTATTTATTTTTCTATCCTAACATCAATTCTTTAGCCTATCGCTGGGTGGCTGCATTTTTGTCTGTAATCATTCTATCTAACCTAGGTGCTAGGTTTTTGGTAAATTATTTCAATCGCGATAAATTATAATTATATGTTTAAAAAATTATCTGTCTACTTTTTCCTTTATATTTTGACCATCGGAATAATTTTCTCCGTTTTTGTCTTAACGCCAAATGAAAATTATAATTTTCCCCTGATGCGCTTTGTGATTGTTAGTTTCGCAACCGTTCTGTTGATTAAGTATTCCATCTATATGTTTATTAGCCCTTGGTTTGACGTTTATGTTGCTTGGAGTGGTCGTCGTCGACGAAAGATGAATTTAATTGAAGACTTTAAAGGAAAGGTGAGTGTGCTTTTGCCGGCGCGAAATGAAGAACTTGGTGTTATTACGACAATCCGAGGACTTCTTGAAAGTTCGTATAAAAACCTGGAGATAATTGTGATTGATAATGCCTCAACTGATAACACGTATAAAAATGTTCAAAAATTTATTGAGACATACAACAAGACGCTTAAAAAAAACAAAAAAAATATCGAAATTATTTGTTTGCAAGAAGAAACGCCAGGCAAAGGCCATGCTTTAAATAAGGGTATTTCTGTGGCGAAAGGTGAAATTATAGTTTCAATTGATGCTGATTGCTACGTGCCGCCAAATACAATTAGGAATTTTGCGAATCATTTTAAAGATCCGCGCGTGATGGCGGCGGTCGGTAATGTAAAAATCGGTAACACCCAAACACTGATTGGCGTAGTTCAATATTTGGAGTTTTTATTTTCGTTTTACTTCAAAAAATGCGACTCTATTCTCGGATCTATCTATATTATCGGTGGAGCGGCCGGAGCCTTTCGCCGTGAAATATTTGATAAAATTGGTGGCTATAGCGCCACGAACATTACTGAAGACATTGACCTAACATTCAGGATTCAATATGCGGGTATGAAGATTGTCTACGCTGAAAATGCCGTGGTATTTACTGAAGGAGCGACGACGATAAATGATTTAATGAAGCAAAGGTTACGATGGAAGCGGGGACGACTAGAAACTTTTTTGGACTATCCGCAAATGTTTTTTAGTGGACATCAAATACATCGCAAAGTTCTTTCTTGGTTGATTTTACCCTTAGCCATTTTTGGCGATATGCAGTTATTTATGGAACTATTCTTTATTATCTTTGTCTATATCTATTCTTATCTGACGAGAGACTATTCCTCCTTTATTTCCGGCATAATCGTTGTGACGTCGATGTTTATGATTCAGATTTTATTTGACCACCGAGTTAAGAAAAGGGCCAATCTATTATTACTGGCGCCGATTGGCTGGCTACTCTTCTATATAAGTACCTTTGTGGAGTTTAACGCCCTAATCAAAACTTTTTGGAGTTATTTAAAGAAAGAGAAGATAGAGTGGCAAGTCTGGAAAAGGGAAGGTGTATTTTCGAAGGAAAAGGTTGAGGAAAATATTTACTTTCCCAAAGACGATTAAATTTAATGGCTTAAATATATGTCAAAACCATTATATATTATTTCATTCGGTTTAGGTGTTCTAATTTTAGGCGGAGTTTTTTTGTATTACTTATTGCCTCGGCCAAACTTTAATACTCTTAACTCTAATCTGAGTTCAGGATCAATATTAAGTCCCGAGTTTCAAGCTAATCCAATCGCTAATGAAAATACTGTCGCACCGGTCATTAGTTCAAATTCAAGTTCGAATAATATTATTACCGTCCCCGTAACTAATCCCGCTAAAGTTGAAGCGACAACAGTGCCAGCCAAGACTGTGCCAACAGCGTCGGATAAAGTTGTGCTGCCGATTATTCCGGCCGCGTCAACCGGGAATACGGAGATTATGGCTTGGATATATCCGGGTGGACAAAGTTGCAATGCTAAGACAGAATATAGCGACGGACGAAAAATTGCTGTTTTGAAAGCAGAATACTTTAGCCTTAGTGAAAGCGGCGACTTAGTTCAAATTAATGATAGTAAAGGAAATTGCAACGGATATTCAGCGGCTAACATCGCCAGTTTGAAAAAATATTCCAAGGAGCAGTATGTGACAGTTTCGTCTTCCTATGCGGGGAGCATGGATCTCTTTCTTAGTGCTGCCCTTCAAGATAATACCGATATAAATACATTGGTTGATTTTACAGTTAAGAATAATATTACCGGAATTGAACTTGATTTTGAGGACTTTGGCGGTTGGACCCAGCCGATGTATGAGCACTATAAAGAATTTGTTACTAAACTCGGTAATGCGCTTCATGAAAAAAAGAAGAAGTTAATGATTGACGGCCCAGCTACCTCAAATTCGGTTGAAGAAGCTTGGTATGTTTGGCGCTACGCCGATTTTAAAACCTTGCCGATTGATAAGGTAGTAATTATGGCTTATGACTATCAATACGATCAAGGTTCCGGACAACCGATTGCGCCGATTAGCTGGATACAGGGAACTATTAAATGGACGCTGGGGAGGTTTCCGGATAAAGCTAAGCTTTCGGTGGGGATTCCTTCTTATGGTTATAAAGGAACAATTGGCACACAGAAGTTTTCGCTTTTGACTTATGATCAAATAAAAAAAGAAGCTGGTTTTTCAAGCGCACAAAGAGACCCTAATTCATTTGAAATGAGCTGGCAGAATGGTAATAACGTCTATTTTTATCAAGACGGAATAAGCATGACTAAAAAGTTGCAGGCGATTAAAAGCGCCGGTATTAATTCAGTGTCCGTCTGGCATTTGGGAGGGAATCTATGGTTTAAGTAATTATGGGTCGGTTCGAATCCGACCCTGGGAGCATTCAAGAAAAATGAGCCGAAAAGGCTCTTTTTTGTTAGGCAAAATAGTTTGAAAGTTTTAGCCATGATTTTATTATTTTGACAAACTCTTGATCCTAATTGGTTATAATTAGTTCGATTCTAATCTTCTGTCTTTTGAATTAAAACATGTTATAATAACTATTATGGATAATTCAAAATCTCAAATTGAAACTGATCAAATTATCATTCATTTTTTAGGGGATACAACCGTCACAACCCCTAAAGATCTAGTTTTTTTAAAAGATAAAATTTTACATTATTTAGAGTTCAAGCCATATAATAATCAAACTAGGAAACGTGCTGATAATTTACAGTGGAAAAGAACTGCATCCGAAATTATTAAAGATCAATACGTTTATTGTGGTAAAGCTTGCTCTGATTTAGCAATAACATTTTTAGCTCTTTGTAAGGCTGCTGGGGTTAAAGGTCGTTTAGTTAAGTTGAAAAGTATTGATGATAGTAATTCGACTCATTCTATAGTTGAAGTAAATTTAAAAGGTATTTGGTATAGAATGGACCCGTCAAGTAAGGATTCCTTGCCAGCCAAAGGAGCACTAACTAATAAATCAATCTGGAATAAAAAATATAAAGTTTGGAAAAAGGGACGTGATGCTTGGGACTTAGGTCTTGATGATATTAGAACTGAACATAAAATTGTGTAGATTTATTCTCCAATGATTCGCTAAATAAAGTTCGAAAGCAGTTTCTTTAAGCGAGCCTAGAAAAAAGAAGGAATTTTATTAATTTTTTCTATACGTCTCTAAGGTGTGAAATTCGAAATTTATGCCCTTCATGGTAAATCCGACCCTGGGAACAGGTTTACAAAATAGCAAGTTTTATGTTATTTTTATTATATAATCAATCATATTCTTGTTATGAAAAAAATTGTAATTTATATTTTATTAATCCCAATCATTTTTCTCTCAGGCTGTTCTCTGAAAGCTACTAATAATAGGTCAACTCCGCCACTTAGTTCAACGAAATCAAACGTCGACAATCAGTCTAAAGATGAGGTTAATCGATTAAATGATAAAGTCGATGTTTCAAAGAATGAACAAGCTAGTCTCCAATCAGCTGGGCAGCCGGCTTTAACTCAAAATATTTCTAATGATATAAAAATAGAAGCCCCCTTAGATGGGACTGAATTTAATGTTGGTGATAGTTTAAATATTAAAATTCACATAGATAATTTTGAAAAATTAGAAACATTCATGATTTCCTTTGGAGGAGATACAATTTTCGAAAAACCAAGCAGTCCTGATTCCGAATATAGGTTTATAATAAATGGAGAATATATAGAAAATCAATATATTGTAGTTGCTGGCAATTTTAGAGATGGTGCCCGGGGTTTTAGATCAACAGATAATAAAGTTATAAAAGTTAATCCAGTCGGAGAGATTATGGATTTTAATATAAGACCGGAACTTATTATGATGGAGAAGGGTAAAATAGAAAGACCAGACTATGAAGCTATTTTTCCAACGGCAATTGCTAGTATTGGGGCGACCAACTTATTTAAAGTTTCGATAAAAGATCCAAGTTTATTATCGTATGATGAAAAAACAAATAGTTTTACTGCCCTAAATTACGGAATTACTGCTGTTAATATAAGTTACAGAGGAATAATGAAATATGTATTTTTTGAGATTCCGGAACTAAAAACTCCACCCACTGATTAGTATTGAATTATCTTGGATTCATTAAACAGGTTCTAATAAGCTCCAGTTCGCGGAGCAAGCGAAAATAGGCTAATGTTAGCCTATTTTTTGTTATAAAATCATAATTAAATTTTAAAGTGGTGACGCTATTGTGCCGTAAATACTGAATAATGTAGTTATAGTTGAAAATCAGCCGACCCTTATATTGACAAAATATCTATATTATGATATAATAATCTATTGAGAACTTTAACAATTCACATAAATATTAATCCAAAAAACCGTATCATGAAACTTCAAGAAATTGCCTTTATGAGTGAGCTCATTAAAAAGACTTATCGCCGGCGCATGAATATATTGCTGGTTAACATTGCAATTATGTTTAGCAGTATCCCCGCGACAATTCAATTTTCATTCTCCTATTTATTCACCACCCTCTTCGTAGCTGTATACTTAATTGTATTATTTCTTTACTACTTGGGTGTTGACGATAATAATGATTTACCCTGGGCAATAAAGAAAAGACAAGCCCGGGCGTTGAATGATTTTCAAAAAGCCGATTTTGATCAGCTTAAGTTCTCAGTTCCGTTAAAAGAATATTTTCAAGTCTAACCAAAAAAAACTTAAAGTCATGAATAAAGATGAATTTTTACCAAATAAGCCCATGGGCGAATTTGAGTATATAATGTTGCTAAACATAATAAAACAGTATTATAATCCGAGAATCACCGTCTTTAGAATAATTTGGGTGTTATCATTTTTAGGAGCTTTATGTTCTGTTTGTATTTATCCGTCCGTTTTGGCTAATTTCTGGCCAGGCATGATTGGGTTTTTTATCTGTATTATGTTCGTCGCCATTTCAAATACGAAAGCGATGAAGCTTCAAAACCGCAAAGAAGCTGCGATTGCATTTCTTTCGCAGGCCACTTTAAGCGCCGATATTGCGGCTCATAAAAAATTGCTGTATTGCGCACCGTTGGCAAAAATATTTTATTAAATTTCAAATCAAATCACCAGCCATTCTTTTTAAAACTATTAAAGTTTTACAAAGAGTGGCTTTTTTAAAATTATTGTTTCGTTTCTACCACTCTTCCTTGTATTGCTAGCGAAACAAAAGGTGTGACGCTAATATCCCGTAAATATTGAATATAGAGCAAGAGTTGAAAATTGCCCGACCCAGATATTGACAAAATTAAGTCAAAGTTGTAGCGTATATGTCATAGATACTTTCTTTAACATAAAGATTTATTGGTTTTCATAGGAGGTAAATTATTGTCTATTATGATAACCAATAAAATCTGAACAATGATGCAATTAGAAAAATTTAAAGAAGAAGCTCGTAAAAAGTTTCAGAGCTTAGATTTAATGCCACTTCGTTATAATAATCCAATCGACTTTTTATATTCTCTTGATTGGGACATATCGAATGAACTAGCTTTTTCGGAAGTTAAAGTTGCCTGTATGAATGTTGATTTTAATCAGGGTGGTTGTTTTGGTAAATCACTTAGAGCGGCCGTTTTAGCAGAGCAATTTTTCCCAAATGAGGAGCTATTTCTTGGTGAAGTATACGAGGACTTCCTCCGTAGACTACTTGTGAAAGGAGCTTCAAAAGAAAATTGGAAAGACGTAAGCTATCTTGATGAAATTCTCATGTATGAGAATCCTCATACAATAATAGTTCATGGAGATAGACAATTCGATCCACTGTTTCAAGCGCTTCTATTCCCTCGAGATTTAATGTCTCATCCAAGTGTGGGTAAGTTACCCCTATGGTCTGGATTATATTGCTCATACTTAGTGAGCGAAGCATTTATTGCTAGAACGAGAAGCATTAAAGAAACTTTCAAAATTCTGCTAACCGCATCTGCTATTTGTCCCGAGATGGTTTTGATAAAAGAAAATCTCATTAGTGTTTATGGCTTATTTCAGCAGTTCAACGAAGGAATTAAACTAGCGAAACAGGTTTCGTTTAAGAGGAAAGATGCGAGAACGCTTTTTGTTCTGTGGACACTGACTGAAGATGATTCATATAAGAATCAGATTATTAATGAATATGATATTTCAATGTTTAAACATTTAAACTCTTTAAACTCACGTTCATGACAGATGATTTGACGGGTTTGTCACCCATTATGCGTAGGGCCTATGAGGCATTAACCACTGAGCAGGACAAAGAGGAGTTCTTGGCGCAAGCTAAGAGTCTTCATTCAAGTGCTGCGCGGTCTAGTATCGCCGCTATAATGGCTCGAAATCTTTCACATGGTGTTGGTACACACATAGTAAGAATTAGACAATCAGTACCAGGAAAAGAGTAATCCCAAAAGTAAAATTACTCATAAATAAGTCGATCATCAGATCGACTTTTATTTTTAGAAAAGAATGTCCGAAATTATCCTAAATATGCTATAATAAATCAAGATAGAAAATAATATACAAATAAAATAAATAATAAATTTAAATGTATGAACAATCGAAGACTAATTATTTCGATTATAGCGGGAGCAATTCTTGGAGTTTTCTGTATTATCGGCATAAGCCTAAGAATGGGTTATGCGGGAAACGAATTATTTATCTTAGCGACCTGGGTAAATAGACTTGTTATTGGTTTAGTAGTTGGCTTGGCGCCATATTATATTATTAAAAATAATACAAGAAACGTTATCTTACGAGGAGCAATTCTCGGATTTATTATTAGTGGTTCTTTTTTTCTAGCAACAGCCTTTAAAGATGTTCCCGGGTTTTTTGCGGGAATCGTGTATGGTATTATAATTGATTATATTGCGACGAAATACGAAAATAAAAAGCTGTAATGATCAGCCAATATAAATTAATACAAATCTAATATACTAAATAAAAAAGTATGGAAAATGAGATTGAAAAAGAAGTAAGTAGCTCCGTAGCCAAAGAAATGACGGTGCCTGTCACTCCATCTCTAACTTCACCAATGACAATTGGCGATTGGATGTTGACCTTGCTCATTTCGGGGATCCCACTCGTGGGCTTGGTTAT
>JBBSAU010000024.1:0-9320 GCA_038251925.1 Patescibacteria group bacterium
TCAGTTATAACTTTGCAAAATATTAATGCACTTCATACTGAGGCCTATGTTAGTGAGGCGAATGTTGCCTCATTACAAATTGGTCAGTCAGTTGATTATACTTTTGATGCTCTTGGACCAGATAAACATTATGAAGGAAAAATATTAACAATCGACCCAGCCTCAACGGTGATTTCGGGAGTAGTTAATTATTTAGCCAAAGCTAGTTTACCCAATATCCCTGAAGTCAAACCAGGCATGACGGTTAATATAACAATTCTAGTCGCTAAACGAACTAATGCTTTAGCTGTTTCTAGCACGGCGATTATAAATCAGAATTCTGAACAATTTGTCAGGGTTATTGATGATAAGACCACAAAAACCTATCATCAAGTTAAAGTCACTACGGGCTTACAGGCCGATGGTGGTCAAGTCGAAATTTTAAGTGGGCTGAGTGCTGGTCAAGAAGTTGTGACTCTTATTAAATAATTAAATTTATTTAAATAATTAAATTTATGAATTTAATTGATATTAAAAATCTAAAGAAAGACTATGAAACGGGTGATGTGGTTACTCATGTTTTGGATGATATCAGTTTTAAGATTGATCAGGGTGAATTTGTAGCTATTATGGGACCGTCGGGCAGTGGCAAATCAACCTTAATGCATATTTTAAGTTTTCTTGATCGCGCTTCTTCCGGGGAATATAAATTTAAAGGACAGGATATTGTTGATTTTGATGATAATTATTTAGCTGAACTTCGAAATAAGGAAATAGGTTTTGTTTTTCAATCTTTTAATTTATTACCTCGAACAACTGTTCTCGATAATGTTAAACTCCCTTTAACTTATAGCAAAAAAAAGAATTATGATGAGTTAGCTAAAAAGTCTTTAGCAGCGGTTGGTTTGTCTCATCGTCTGAACTATTATACTAATCAAATATCCGGTGGTGAAAAACAGAGAGTCGCAATTGCGCGTGCTTTAGTTTGTGATCCGGCGGTAATTTTTGCTGATGAACCGACTGGCAATCTTGATTCAAAGTCAGGTAACACAATTATGTTTTTACTTCAGCAGTTAAATGATGAAGGTCGAACAATTATTTTAGTAACTCATGAAACCGATACCGCGAATCATGCTAAAAGAATTGTTAGAATTAAAGATGGTAATATTCTTTCTGATGAGCCAGTTAAACAGAGAACAATTGCCGACGCAGACAAAGATCTTATAAAGTAATTTTTTCATTAAACTTGTGCAATCTTTTTCAATTATAAAATTAGTTATTAAGAATTTGCGCGCTCGAATAGGGCGCACTCTTTTAACTATTTTAGGAATTATGATTGGCGTTGCCGGTGTCATTATAATTATTTCTCTGGGAGCGGGAGCGCAGAGTCTAATTTTAGGACAAGTTACGAAGCTGGGGAGTAATCTGCTTTATATAACTCCCGGCAGAACGGCCGATAGCGGCGCCCCGATACCGGGATTATTAATTACGAGTTTAGTTGAGTCTGATGCGGATGCGCTCCGTAATAAAAGTTTAGTTCCTAATGCAACTGTTATTAATGCATCTGTTCAGGGGGCGGCTACTATTACCTGGGGAACTAAAACGGTTGATACAACTTTCATGGGAACCGATAGTGAATATCCCGGAGTAGCGAATTTTACTATGTCTTCCGGACAATTTTTTAGTAAAGCGGAAAGTGATGGGGGCACAAATGTGATTGTTCTCGGTTCTGAAATAAGTGATAAACTATTTTCCGAAGCGGGAGTTAATCCAATCGGCCAAGTCGTTAAAGTTAAAAGTTCTGTTCAGGATAAAGTTGGCGGAGTGCCGCTTAGAGTTATTGGTGTAATTGCTCCTCGCGGCAGTTCCTTTTTTCAAAATCAAGATCAGCTAGTTTTTATGCCGCTAATTATCGCTCAAGGACAAATTTTAGGAATTCATTATTTAAATTCAATTTATGTCAAAGTTGATGACGCGATCAACGCGAGTTCGACAATTGCTGCTATAAATACAGTTTTAAAACAGCAACATCATATCTTGGATGATGTTAATATGGATTTTTCTGTTCGCAATCAAGCGGATGCGGTCAGTATTCTTTCGACGATAACAAATGCCCTAACTTTATTTCTAACTTCGATGGCGGCTATTTCTTTAATTGTTGGTGGAATTGGTATTTTAAATATTATGATGGTGACAGTTGCGGAACGAACTCGGGAAATTGGACTCCGAAAAGCGGTTGGAGCGACTAAAAAAGCAATCCGTAATCAATTTTTACTCGAGGCTTCAATTTTAACTAGTATCGGTGGCTTAACGGGTATTATTATTGGCGTTATAGTTTCATATATAGCCTCTTTAGTCATGAAACATCTTGGTTATGATTGGGCTTTTATAATTTCTTGGGTCTCAGTCATTTTATCAGTTGGAGTCTCGGTTTTAACGGGTGTAGTTTTTGGTCTCTTTCCAGCCATCAAGGCTGCGAAACTTGATCCGATTGACGCCTTAAGATACGAATAATATGATTAATGCTTTTAGACAAGCTTGGAAATCTTTGTCGGCCAATAAGGCTAGAACTATTTTGACGACTCTAGGAATTATGATTGGTATCGCTACCGTAATTTTGGTTTTATCGGCCGGTGCTGGTTTTCGAAATCTAATTGACAGTGAAATCGCTTCTCTAGGAACAAATACTTTATATGTGCAAACTAAAATACCCTCCAATAAGAAAACACAATCACCGCGTGAAAGCGTCAGTTCCGGCATTGTTATTAGTTCTTTAAAACTAAGCGATCTTGATAATATTAATCGCTTGCCTAACGTTGTAAATAGTTATGGTATCGTCATGGGGCAGGCAACCGCGAGTTATCGGGGCAATCAAAAAAATGCTGTTTACATGGGCGCTTCGCCCGCTCGATTTGAAATTGATCAAAGTAAATTAGAGGCGGGAAGATTTTACACAAGTGCTGAAGATACGGGCGGTGCGCAAGTTGTTATTTTAGGAAATAAAATTGCCGCCGATCTTTTTAAACAGGATGATCCGATTGGGAAACTAGTTAAAGTCGGATCCTTAAATTTTTTAGTAATTGGAGTGTATAGTCCATCAAGTGGCTTGGGCGGCGGGGTCGATGATTATTTATTTATTCCTTTAAATACGGCTCAAAAAAAAATGCTGGGCATTAATTATTTACTGCAGGCGGTTGTTCAAATCAAGGATTTGAAATTAAGTGATGTGACGGCCGCTGATATTGCCGCAACTCTTCGTCATGATCATGGAATAACCGATCCGGTTAAAGATGATTTTTCAGTTACTACTCAAGGCCAGATCATGGATATTTTTAATACTATTTTTGGCGGAATAACCATTTTATTAATTGCCATTGCCGCGATTTCTCTAATAGTCGGTGGCGTCGGAATTATGAATATTATGTATGTCATTGTTACCGAAAGAACTAGTGAAATTGGTTTAAAGAAAGCACTGGGCGCAAAAAAATTCGATATAATGCTTGAATTTCTGATAGAGTCGGTTATGGTAACGCTACTGGGAGGGTTTATTGGTATATTGTTTGGGGCACTTTTAAGTTGGGTTGTGGCGCTCGTGGCTACCAGCAGTGGGCTGGCCTGGAAATTCATTGTACCCCTGTATGCAATTGGTATCGGTTTCGGTGTTTCGGCAATTATCGGTATCGGTTTTGGTGTTTTGCCGGCAATTAATGCTTCTAAACTCGATCCAATTGAAGCCCTAACTCACGAATAATTTAAAAAATAAATTTTAAATATATGAATAGTGAACGTCAAGAATTATTAAAAGTATTAATTGAAAAGTTTTCGAGCACGGCCCATAACATGCATTCAAGTCAATGCTTTCCTTTTGGTGATTTTTTGCTCCGCAAACAGCAGATAATGATTTTATTTTTCATTTTTGAAAATAAAGGCTTAGCTTCAGTAAAAGCAATCGCAAAATATTTGGGAGTAACTTCAGGCGCCATAACTCAATTTGTTGATGGCTTAGTTGAGAAAAAATTAGTTGAGCGCGAGGAGAATGTTAAGGATCGCCGAGGTGTTAATATTAAATTAACAGCCGCAACTAAAAGAAAATTCAATACCTTTAAAAAAGATTATATTTCGAGCGCCAGTCATGCTTTTACGGCTCTTAGTGATGAGGAGTTAATTTTATTTATTAGTTTATTAAATAAAATTAAAACTTTACGTGCTTGTTTAATTTAAATATTTATATGGAAAATTTTGAAACAATAAGCAGTCCTCAGAATAATCAAATCCAATTACTAAAAAAATTGGCCTTAAAAAAATACCGACATATTGAGCAAAAATTCATGGTTGAAAATTTAGCCATTATCCATGATGCTCTGCAGGGTGGATATAATTTTGAATCTTTGTTCGTGACGGAAGGCTTCATTAAAAAAAATATCGATAAATTTAAATTACTTTTACTTAATTCTAAAATTGATAAGTATTTTTTAGTTGATGAAAATTTAAATAAGCATTATTCGCAACTTGAGACTCCGTCGGGTATCACGGCTATCTATAAAATTAAAAAAACCGTTTTAAAAAAAGACAGCTCAGTCATATATTTAAATGGTATAAATGATCCGGGAAATTTGGGAACGATTATCCGGACTTCTTTGGCTTTTAAATTCGTTAATATTGTTTTAGACGAAACTTGTGCTGATATTTATAATGCAAAAACTATTAGTGCGGCTAAAGATTCTATTTTTAAAATTAATTATTTAGAGGATAAAGATTTAAACTGGTTAAAAGAGAACGCAAAGAGCTTAGCCGTCTATGTTGCTAATTCAAATAGCGGCCGATCTCTCTTAAATTTTGAACCCGAAAAGAGATTTTGTCTGGTATTAGGAAGTGAAAGTCACGGAGTAGATGAAGAAATAATTAAATTGGCCAAAGAAAATATTAAGATTGAAATTAACGGAGAAATTGAATCCTTAAATGTAGCGACGGCCGGGGCGATAATGCTCTATGAATTAAATAAGTTAAATAGGGGCATTAATTAAATGAAGAAATGGAAAAAGACTTAAATAAAAATAAACAAATTAGAATTGAAGAAATAATTCTTCGGCTCGATGAAGCAGAAGATAAAATTAAACAAAAAATTTCTGAAATTCTCGAAATTGAAATTTCAGATATTGTAAAATATATAATCGTAAAAAAAGCGATAGACTCTCGCAGTAAGCGAAATGTTTTTTTTGTGTATTCCGTTGACGCTAAAATTAAAAAACAAGCAACTTATTTTACTAATTTAGGGAAGGCTTCGTTAGTTTTAAAAGCAAAAATTATTAGGCATAAGGTTCGTTTACACGAGCCTTTTATTTACTTAATTAAAAAAGTAAAACCAATTCATGCAAAGCATTCGCCGGTAATTATTGGATCTGGTCCGAGCGGCTTATTTGCGGCGCTTCTGTTAGCCAAATCAGGATTAAAACCGCTAATTCTCGAGCGTGGTCAGGATGTCGATAGAAGAATAAAAGACGTAGAAGAATTTTTAAAAAAAGGAGAATTAAATCCAGAGTCAAATATTCAATTTGGAGAAGGCGGCGCTGGGACGTTTTCGGATGGAAAGTTATATACGCTCATTAATGATCCTCGAAAGAAATTTATTTTTGAAGAATTAATTAAGTCAGGAGCGCCGGCAGAAATTGCGACCGACGCCCATCCACATATTGGTACAGACAATATTCGAAAAGTAGTAAAGAATATCAGAGCGGAGATTATTAAGCTCGGTGGAGAATTTCGTTTTGAAAGATGTTTGACTGGTTTAGAGATTAAGAATAAAAAAGTATTAGCCGCTATCATTAATAAAAAAGAAAAAATTAAAGTTACTGAACTGATTCTGGCCATAGGACATTCATCTCGGGACACCTATGAAATGCTCTATGCTAATAAGTTAAATATTATTGCTAAACCGTTTTCAATCGGCTTGCGTATCGAGCATGAAGCCAATTTGATAAATCGTGCTCAATATTCCGATTTTTATAATCATCCTAAATTATCGGCAGCCAGATACTCCCTAGTAGTTCAAGCTCCTGGTTTTCGTCCAGTCTATACTTTTTGTATGTGTCCCGGAGGGTATGTAATTGCGGCGGCGTCTGAAAAGGGAGGACTGGTTACAAACGGCATGAGTGAATATTTGCGAAACAGTACAAATTCAAATAGCGCCTTACTAGTCAATGTTATGCCTAGCGATTTTGCGTCCGAGCATCCTTTGGCCGGAGTCGAATTTCAACGTCATTGGGAGAGACAAGCTTTTCAGGCAGGAGGTTCAAATTATTTTGCCCCGGCGCAGCTAGTTGGTGATTTTCTAAAAAATACCGCCTCTCTTAAACTAAAAAATACCGTCGCTACATATCGACCGGGAATCAAATTAGGATCGCTTAGTACTTGTTTACCAGATTTTATATTAGACAGTATTCGCGCGTCTCTACCACTGCTCGATAAAAAGTTAAAAGGTTTTTCTCGTCCGGAAGCAATTTTGACTGGCGTTGAAACGCGGAGTTCTTCGCCAATTAGAATTTTACGTGATGATTCATTGCAGTCAAATGTTCGGGGAATTTATCCAATCGGCGAAGGCGCTGGATACGCCGGCGGAATTGTTTCTTCAGCCATTGACGGACTTAGAGCCGCGGAGTTAATTATTGACAAATACATATAATTATCCCCAGCTATATATCTTCTAATATAAGAGAAAAAAAGCCATTAATTTTTAATTTAAATTTTATATTTTGGCTAAAAATGCTATAATTAAGCAGTAGGAATTTATATATTTAACATTTAATTTTATGGCATTTATTTTGAATTGGCTCGTTTCAGCCTTAGTGATTATCATTGCCGCATATATTTTACCTGGCGTCACAACAACTTTTGTTGGCGCTCTAATCGCGGCCCTGGTTTTAGGATTACTTAATGCGACCATTAAACCACTCTTAGTTGCTATTTCTTTACCGATTAATATTTTAACTTTAGGATTGTTCACGCTCGTAATTAGCGCTCTTATAATTTTATTAGCTAGCGCTATCGTCCCGGGATTTAGAGTATCCAACTTTTGGTGGGCCTTACTTTTTGGTCTTGTCCTAGCGGTGCTTAATCCTTTCATGGGAGCTCTAAAAAAATAAGTTACACTTCTAAATAAATTAAAACTTAAAATAAATTATGAAAAAATTACTATGGCTAATTAGTCTTTGTATTTTATTTATTCCTCTAAAAATTATTTTGGCGGCTGAAGTCCGTAACATTACTTTTCCTGTTCAGGGAATATTTAATTATTCTGATAGTTATGGAGATCCGCGTTCTGGTGGTCGTGTTCATGAAGGAATTGATATTATGACTGCCAAGATGACGCCTTTGCTGGCGGCCGTTGATGGAATTATTAGCTATGCGCCAAGCGAAGAGCCAAGTTGGGGCTATGTTATTTATCTCCGTGATAGCGACGGGTATTCGTATAATTACTTACATATAAATAATGATACCCCAGGCACCGATGATGGCCTGGGAGGTGTTATAAATGCCTATGCTCCTGGAATAAGTAGGGGTGTTAGCGTAAAGGCGGGCCAAGTTATTGCCTATGCTGGCGATAGTGGTAATGCTGAAGATGTCGGTTCTCACTTACATTTTGAAATCCGTTTACCAAATGACGATCCGATTAATCCCTATGCAAGTTTGCAGGCTAGTTTTATTTCCGGAACATTTAATCCACAATCCGCCCGCGATAGTGTAGCTACCATTAATATTGATAAGCAACTAGCTACTTCAACCGAAGCAAAATGCGTTTCAAATTCATTAATTAAAGGCAAGACGGCGGCTGTCTATTATTGCGGCGCCGACGGCAAGCGCTATGTTTTTCCTAATTTAAATACTTATTCTAGTTGGTATTCAGATTTTAAAAATGTAATTCAAATTAGTGACGAAGAATTAGCCGCTATTCAACTCGGTGGCAATGTGACTTATCGCCCTGGTGTTCGCTTAATTAAAATTACAACTGATCCCCGTGTTTACGCAGTTGATCAGGGTGGAGCTCTTCGTTATGTAACGACTCCGACTGTGGCCGAAAGTATGTACGGAGTTAATTGGAATAAATCGGTCGATGATTTATCGGATGCATTTTTTGTAAATTATAAATTAGGAGAATCAATTGTTGCGCCTTTAGCGAAAAATTAAAACATATGAAAAAAGATAATTTATTTTGTACATTATATATAGTTCGTCACGGGGAGACTGAATGGAATGTTAAAAATATTATTCAGGGGCAATCAGATTCCCCTTTAACTGAAAAGGGAATTAATCAAGCTAAAGCTACCGCTGAGAAATTAAAAGATATTAAATTTGCGGCTGCTTTTTCGTCTGATTTATTTAGAACGCGAAATACGGCTGAATTAATTAAACTTGATAGACAATTAAGCGTTGTAACTGAAAAAGCGCTAAGAGAAAGAAATTTTGGCAGCTATGAAGGAAAATCAGGCGATGATTTTGGGCTGACCTTTAAGCACCTATTTGAAAAATTAAAAGATCTGTCGGAATTTGAGCAAAGGAATCTTAAATTTGCTTCTGATATTGAGAGTGATGAAGAAATTATTAGTCGTTTTATTTTAAAACTTAGAGAAATTGCCGTTGCCTATCCGGCTAAAAATGTTTTAGTAGTTACTCATGGTGGTCCGATTAGAACTTTTTTAATGCATCTGGGCTACACTAAATATGGAAAACTACACCCTAATTCATTTAGTAATGCTGGCTATGCGATAGTGCAATGCGATGGTATTGATTTTTATCTTAAAGAAGTTAAGGGAGTAATCAAGATTGACGAATAGGGATAAATGGTATATATTTTACAATCAAGTAAATTAAATAAGTTCATTCATAATTAAAATTTAGAAAAATGGAAGAAACAGAAAAAGAAACTTCAATTAGAGAATATCTGATTGATTACTTCATGCAACTAGGAATGTTTAGCAAGGACGCGGGGCTTGTTGTAAGCAGCTTAGTGAATAAAATTGGTTGGGATTTTCAGCAGCGACCCATAGAGATTGATAAATCTTTCCATAAATATGCTGGGTTAAATGTTGGCGTTGTTATTCAGAAGGCTAAAAATGTAGCCAAAGACTGGCTTGATAAAAACATACCGCATGCCTGGTACCGACCCTTATTCGATTAACTTAGTTCTTGATTAAAATATCTTTTTTCCTTGATACAGCCCTGCATAAAACGGGGCTTTTTTATTTTCAAAATAGTTTTGAATATTAATGAATTGATTTTATGGTATTTAAAAGGTATCTTATAATTATAGAATTAAATGTAATCAATAAAAATATGAAAATTAAAGA
>JBBSAU010000025.1:0-9318 GCA_038251925.1 Patescibacteria group bacterium
CAATCGCCTTGGAAAATTTATTATTTAAAAGTTCTAATGGTAAATCAATTTTAATTGAGCGCTTCGGCCAAAGAATTTTTTCTTGGACTTTCTTTTTATTTTGCTGCGCCAAAGCTTTGGCCGGATTAACAATCTCATCAATCTCACCTTCAAGCTCTGCCTCGGTCGGCGTAACTTCTTTTTTTTGCCAAGCCGTTAATATTTCGTCCTTAGCAGCGCTGACAAACTGTTGCCCTTGATTATCTTCAACTTCCCTGCCCGAAAATAAACTCCTAAAAAATAAGCCAAACGGTCGAAAAACTTTAGCAAGCAGACTCTCTTGCCCGATAATTCTTGCTAGAGATGTATTAAAAACTAATACTAGTGAAATTAAAAGAAGCGCAATTAGGACCAGAACTCCGCCCCAAAAACCAAAAATATAATTAAATAATTGGCTTAAATATAAACCGACATAGCCACCGCCTTGTCCGAGCTCAACATTTGCTTCCCAATTTTCAGACTTAAGAAAAAAATGAAATAAAGTTTGATAAGAAACAAAGAGAAGCCCTAAGCCGAGATAGTCCGTAAAATTTAAAGGATTCCTTGTTTTTCTAATTAACAGTAGCGCCCAATACAAAAATATCAGAGGCATAAACCATTTGCCGTAGCCAAAAATAAGCGTCAACCACTTAGAAATAAACAGACCAAAATGACCAGAAAGATTTATTAGACCGAGTAAACTGACAAGACCGAGAAGAATTAAGATAACAATAAAAATACTGCGCTTGGCTCTTTCGTCAAGCTCAATTTTCGGCAAATTTACATAATCCATAGGATTATTAGATTTTTTCTTTCGGGACATAGATTATAGAATAAAGACTGAAATTAACAATATATATATTATATCATATTGCTAGGCCGAAGCCATAAGTTTTAATTAATCTCAATATCGATAAATACCGCCTGCGGGACGGCCGATCTAATTTTCTTCTCAATATCATCAATTTTTTTACCGACTAGACGTGGAACTCTATCTAAATATTCAACTGAAAATTTCATAAAATTTTCAAAGCTTGTTTTCGCGTCTTCATATTCATTTTCAAAAAACTGATGCCGCCGCATCTCCTTCATTAAAGCTGAGGCATTAAATTCAACATCAAATTTAATCAAATATTTATCGACGTCTAAAATGGCTGATTTAAAATCAAGTACTTTCTCAATTGTCGGATCCGCCGCTAAAATATCCATAATAATTTCTTCGACTTCTTTAGGAACCGATTTTGTAATTAGATAATTACGATTCTTAGCGATTAACACAACCGCCATTATTCCCAGTAAAATACCAATCAAAATCGAACCAAGCGCGTCCCAATAAATTTTACCAGTTAAATAGGTCAGCTCTAAACTCGCCAAGGCAATCATAATACCAATCAAGGCCAAACCATCTTCATATAAAACCGCCAGTGTCGAGGGATCAGCCTCGGCTAATATTTTTTTAATTTTAAATTTTTGATTTTTCGAAATCTTTCTTCTTATTTCTCGCAGAGCGATTAAAAAAGTCGAGAGCTCAATGGCAAAGGAAACTAGTAAAATAATTATGCCCCAGATATTAAAATGAATTTCTGGTTTATGAATCAACGCATTAATTCCGTGGTATACGGTTACTCCGCAGCCAATAAAAAAAATCCCCAGAGCTGATATTAGAGCCCAAATATAGCGCTCTTTGCCATAGCCGTAATTAAAATCTTTATCTGGTTGCTTGGTAGATCTGCTCACACCCACTACTAACAGGAACTGATTAGCCGTATCAGCTAGGCTATGAATAGCTTCGGAAAATAAGGCACCAGACCCAGTTACTAGAAATCCAATAAACTTAGCCACACAAACAATCGCGTTTCCGACTAGTGCCGCTAAAACCGGAAAAAGGCCTGGCGTTCTTAAGCTTGTTTTCCGTAAATTACCTGCTTCCTCGTCATTCATAAAAAAATTTATAACTTTAGATTTTCCTTAACCATCTTTAAAAGCTCTTCGGCTCTTTTTTCATTATGCTCAAAGACTAAAAATAAATAAGTGGAAGTTCTAATTGCCGTCCAGTTATAATATAAATCGATTCTCTCTTTCAAATTTTGATCAAGCTCAAGCCCAGTCGCTGTTAAATAAGTATGTAAGAATAATTCTCTCATCCTGATGGCATAATCACGCTCAGAAAATTTAGTGACGATTTTATATTCTAACTGTTGCATAAAAGAGCCCAAGTCTCGAGCAAAGTCGCTTAAGCATAAATCAGTAAAATCAATTATTCCAATTCTATCTTCTGAGGTCTTAATAATATTTTCCGGATGCGCATCACCATGAATTAACTTTAAGGACTCGCCGGAGTTAAAGAATTTCTCTTCCTGAGAAATAAACAAAGCATAAATCTTTTTTAAAAGAGGGCAATATTTATCGCCATAACGGGCTGTCATTTCGGAAAAAATTTTCTCCGTCCCCGGAATTACCGTTCTAATACGAGAATTAATCGGATTGAAATTAGCTTCAACTCCACAAGGCAAGGCATGAAGTTTGGCAAATAATTCCGCCGCCTCAATAACAATTTTTTCTACATTTACAGTGTCATGTCTTTTAATAAAGCATAAAAGATTTTCACCATTAATTGCTCGATAAAATGTGCCGTTAAACTCTTCAGAAAAAAATAGAGGACGCGGTAAGTCAAAACCATGACTAGAAAAATCCTTAGACCACAAAAACTCAAGAGCCTCATAAACATTCTCACGTGGCTCATCGCTATGAGCCGAGCAAACCACGGGAATTTTAGTCTCCTCGCCGAGTGAATCTAAAAAATAGACATTATAGGCGATTACACAATGATAAGTCGTTTCCCAGACCATCTTCTTATAGGGTTCTATTTCAACACGCACAATATCTTTAAAAGTCGGATAAAGTGGTAGTATTTCTTTTCGAAAATATTCAATAACAAATTGCTCATCAAATAAGTGTAAGATTTTATTCATATTGTTTCTGCCAGTGCTTTTTCCAATGCTCCTCCCAAATTAATTTTTTAATTTTTAAATAATATTTTTCCGCTTCTAATTTTTGTTTTTTAGTTTTTTTATCATTTAGGGATCTAACGCTCCTGACTAGATCTTCAAGCCCGCGCTCAATATCATCAGGGCTCCAGGCGTATGGTCCAAATATTTTTGAAAAATCGCGAGCGCTAGCCCACCAAAAAGTACAGCTAGCAAGTCCTCGAGATAAATGCCAACGGTACCACGAATAATTTTTATCCTTTTTATATTTTTCATCAAGAGCAAGCGCTAAATAAGCAAACTTCCAAAGTAGGGTCTGAATTTTATTGTTTTTATTTTGCCAAAGGGCATAAGCTTGTCCTGCCCTCACCTCTTTATCTGTCGACTCCCAAGAGCAAGGCCAGATTTTTATCTTCTGGGCCTTTTTCTTAGATAACTTATTAATATAAGCTGACAAAGTTAAGAATTTAATATCTTTGACTTTAACAATTTTTTCCATTTCGCCACTTGGATCTTCATGACGAAGACCATAAAGTTCAGCGTCAGTTGCACTTATATTTATTTTTTCGATCAACAAGCCGTCAGTTTTTTTAACTAATTTTGCTTTTATTTCTCCTAGCAACTTATCAGGCGGATATGAACTCGATAGCTGACGATCACGAAAAATAACTTTTAAACCACTCACCTCGTCGATATATAATTTATTAATATCAGGTCTAAGCTTTGTGCCGCCACTAAGAGCTATCTCATCCAGTATAATCCATTCATAACCAAGGCGCTTTACTATCTTAGCCACCGCGACGGAGTAAGCCATTTCCGGCAAGAAAAAACCAGCCGCTTTAAAGTTTTTACCAAATATTTTTTTTAGTATTTTTTCATTATCCTTTATCTGACGAACAACTTCTTTTTCTGGTAACAGTGGCAGGAAGCCATGATAATAAGCGGAACCCGTTAATTCAATTCTGCCCTTTTTAACCAAAAATTTTAAACGATCTAAAAATGCCTTTTCTTTCGCCTCTTCTAAGCGCTCGAGAAGGCAGCCACTAATATTAAATGTCATCTTTATTTCAGGATGCTCTTCGACTAAACGCAAAAGACGCCAATAGCTTTTATCTAGTGCTTTGCGGATATTATAAAACTCAGTGTTAGCTGGTTGATAAAAATGGAGAAAATTTAGCCAAAGCATAATTAATATTTAATTACATTTTTATATAACTCTAAATACTTCTTAGCCGGGATCTCCCAGCTGGTTGATTGTTTCATTGCTCGCTTAACAAGATTCTCCCAAACTTTTTTATGTTTAAAATTCTCGAGAGCTCTAATAATCGTCGTATAAAACAAAGTTTCGTCCTCCGTTTTGAAAGTAAATCCAGTTCCTTTGCGCGTAGTTGGATTAAAATTTTCGACAGTATCATACAATCCTCCAATTTCTCGAACAATCGGAATACAACCATAGCGCATAGCGATTAATTGGTTAATACCGCAAGGCTCGTGATTAGACGGGAGCAAAAACAAGTCAGCGCCTGCATATATTAAACTCTCCATTTTTTGATCAAAAGGCATCCAGACCATTTTACTAGAATGTTTTTTTTGTAATTTTTTTATCGGTTCAATATATTCTTTACTACCATCTCCTAAAAAAATTAATTGAATATCAAGCTTTAAAAGGGACTCAATTATTTTTAAAATCAAATCAAAACCCTTTTGAAAAGTTACTCGGGATGTCGTGCATAAAACTGGAACATCTTTATTTATCGTCAAACCGATTTTCTTTTGCAAATATTCTTTATTATCGACTTTAAGATTTAATTTATTTAAGGAATAACACCGAAACAAATTCTTGTCTTTTTCTGGATTATAAGTATTATAATCAATTCCATTAATGATTCCAAATAAACGCTCCTCCCGATTTTTTAAAACACGATTTAAATCCTGACCAAAGCGTTTAGTCATAATTTCTTCGCGATATTGTTCGCTAACAGTATTGATAATATCAGCTGAACGAATGGCGCGTTTAGCGAAATTTATATCTTCGAGACTCGGATCACTTAAATGAGGAATTCGACTTCGCCCATAATCTTTTCTCTCGGGAGGTATCTCCCACCAATTATGACCAAACTGAAAAATGAGATTATGAATCGTAAAAATCGTCTTCGCTTGCTTTAAAGTCTTTGAATATCGAAAATCAGTTTTTAAAAAATATGGGATTAGACCCGTTTGCCAATCATGACAGTGAATAATATCAGCCGAGAATTTTAAGAGAGAGAGGAGTTTTAGGGCCGCCACATCAAATACTAAGAAACGAGCATTTTCATTTACTGAACCGTATAAATGTTTATGTTTTGAAAAAAAAGATTTATTTTCTACAAAATAAATTGGCAAATCCTTCATAATATAGGTGCGCCAATAATTTACCTTAATCTCTTCGCGAGAATTAAGACGCAGAATCACATTTTCAAAAATCATCTCTAGATTAAATTCTTTCTTATCAATCGTTCGACCATAAAGCGGGGTAATAATAATAACATCATGCCCCAATCTTTTTTGAGCCTTCGGTAAACTTCTCGCCACGTCACCAAGACCACCTGTTTTTGAATAAGGCGACACCTCGGAAGCAATATGAACTATTTTTAATTTTTTGGACATAACTTAGAATTTAGACCACAAATCGCAATGGCCAAAGCGTCCGCTGCGTCATCGGGCTGAGGTAATTCCTTTAATTTAAGAATAAGTTTAACCATTTTTTGCACTTGAAGTTTCGAGGCTTTACCATAAGCTGAAACGGCCGATTTTACTTGCGAGGGCGTATAATCAACAATTTGTAATTTATTTTGCTGCAAAGTTAAAAGGATAACTCCTCTTGCTTGTCCGACGATTAAAGCTGTTCGTACATTTTTATTAAAAAATAATTGCTCAATTGTCGCGAGATCAGGTTTATATTTTTTTATTATTTTATCAAGTTCGCTATGTAAAATTTCAAGTCGCGAAATTAAATCTAATTTTGAACTAGTTTTTATTGAGCCATAACAAAGACAAGTTAAGCTTGAACCTTCAGAACGGATTACGCCATAACCAGTGTCCGCAATCCCAGGATCAATTCCTAATATTATTTTGGCTGAAGCCATATTAAAGACCCTAAGATAAATTAGTATAATAATCACTCACATCCTCATTATCTTCAAGAGCCTCCATAAATTTTTCTAATTTTTCTTTCTCGTCGGCCGGCGCTACCATTTTTTCTTTTGAGACATACTCAATATCGGATGATTCTACTTTAAGGCCTTTAGCTTCTAAAAATTCTTTAGTTTTTTGCAAATCTTTCATCTCAGTATAGACCGTTATCCCTTCTTCTTCTTTAACAAAATCATTAATATCTTGATCGATTAGTTCTAGCTCTAATTCTTCATTACTTAGTTTTTTCGCTTTAATTTCTTCCGCGGCAATTCGAATAACCCCAAGCTGCCCGAAGTTCCACATTACTGCTCCAAAGGCGCCGCCATTTTTTGTAAATAAATGACGCACGCTTGAACCACTGCGATTTTTATTATCAGTTAAACATTTGACTATCACCTGGATTCCGTGTGGTAAGATTCCTTCATAAAATAATTCCTCAATAATTGCGCCCCCCAGTTCGCCGGTTCCCTTCTTAATGGCTCGATCGATATTATCTTTTGGCATACTCACGTCACGAGCTCGATCAATCGCCGAACGAAGAGAAGGGTTGCTATTTGGATCACCACCTTTTCTGGCGGAAATCGTAATAACATTGGCGAGCTTAGTAAAAACTGCTCCACGTTTGGCGTCAACTAATTCTTTTTGACGATGGGTTGTCGCCCATTTTGAGTGTCCAGACATAAATTATATTCATTAATAATCATTTTCATCCTACCTTAAATTGAAATTAAAATCAAGATGAATTATAATGAAAACATATATAAAATAAGCAAAAATATGAATTATAAAAATTTGCCAAATCTTGACGAGACTGTTATCGCCTCTCTAGATTTTTTTTCTGAAAATAAAGTCCCTCAGCTCAATCTCAAATCTTATTCCCTGCCAATTGTCGTCGGTAGCGGCAATGCTTACAATACCGGACAAATTATTTTTTCAAAAATTCCGGCAATTATTTGCAGCGAAAGTAATTTTAAAAATATTTTAAGTAGTTATAAAAAACTGATTAATAATAAAACTATTACTCAAGCGGTCATTATCTCAGCTTCGGGCGAAAAAGATTCTGTCTGGGAAATAAAATTAGCTAAAAAATTTAAATTAAAAACCATTCTTTTAACTTGTAGCAAGAACTCCAGCGCTGCTAAATTAGCTGACCAGGTTATTAGCTATAAAAAACTACCTGAACCTTATACTTACAATGTTTCAACCTACCTGGGAATGATTTTGTCTGCCGGCCAAGAAGAGGCAAAAGGAATTAAAGAATATATCGCAAAAATTAAATTGCCAAAAAATTTAAAAAATTACACCGCTTTTTCTTTTATTTTACCAGATGAATTTGCCGCTATTTCGCCAATGTTAGAAATTAAAAGAAACGAATTATTTGGTCCTTATGTGTCTCTGCGTGCTTTCAGCTTTGGAGAAGCCAGACATGCTAAATTTGTTAATAATTCAGATAAGGAACTAGTTATCAGTTTCGGAGAAAATAAATATTTTGGATACCCAAATAATCGAATTGAAATTAAAATCCCCCGAAACGCTGGCAATAGTTTTATTATGGCACTGAGCTATTATTTAATTGGAAAAATTCAAGCTGTAAAAACTCCATATTTCAAAAAGAATATTGCTAATTTTTGTGAAACTGGCCCCAAGGCTTATGGAAGCAACAAAGCCTTTGATATTGTTGTTCCAGGAAATTAAGCTTATTTATCATCAATTTCTAAATTTTTATCTTTTTTCGCTACAAAAAATACCTTTTAAAAGGTATTTTGTTTATCTTGACAAAAAATAGCATAATCTGTAAAGTAAGCTTTCTTGGGGCAAATAGGCCGAAAATGGTCTAGGCGTTTATTCCTAAGAAATCCCACCCTGGAACTGGGTTCTTTAAAAACAAAATGTCATGAAAAAAAGCATCAAACAAATTGTAGCTATTATTCTGTCTTTAGAAGTAATAGCCTTGGTGGGTATTGTACTCATTTCAATGGGTTTCTACATCACTAAAATCAATCTAGTTACTCTTGCCATTTTAAACTGGGCAAGTAAAATCTGGATTTTTGTTTTTCTCACCTCGCTTGTCCTAATTCTAACATCTATAAAAATAGGTGAGCGAAAATGGATAATAAACGCTCCTTCGTATTGGCGAAAACTCACTTTAAAGCACTCTAAAATTTTGAAGAGAATAGAAAAAACTATGCTCTATACTGGAATTGGAATTTTAGTTTTAACGCCTTTTCTCGCTCTAAACCGGATTAATTTTCTCTTAAATTTCTTAACGGTTCTTGGCCATCTCATAGTAATCGCGGTTACTCTTATGGCGATCTATAAAATTTATCTTTTTCTCACGCACGATTACTTAGAGAAAAAACGAGTCGAGAAAAAAAATAAAATAAGAGAAGCACGGCGACTCGAGACAGAAGAAATAGAAAGAAAAAATGAAATGATTATTCGTGAAAGCTTAGAAAATTTACCCCTAAAAAACCTGGCCTTAGACTACGTTAGTCTTAAAGGAAAAGGCGAAGGTGAAGACAGAAAAAAGATTGCTCAACTGGATTTTGAAGAAATAAGTCGACAAATTGAAGACAAAAAAATGTTTTCTAATACTGACTTAATAGAAGTCTGTCAAAAGATTAGCCATGCAAATTATCAGCTTGATAATGATTTTCTCATTCTAATCACAGATCAATGTCTTGATTTAAAACTTGATTATCTAATTTTCTCGACCTTATCTTTTTGCAAACCAAATTCCCTGCCTGTCTTATTTGGCGCTTATCCGAATAAAAAAATGCTCGTTGAAAGATTTCTTAATAAAGATAACCCATTCACTAACAGCAAACTACTTTACGATTTTCTTTTCAATGAGCTAAAGTTGGAATTTAAAATAGCCATATTCGAAGGTTTAACAAAAATTTTAATTTTTGCCTGGAAAAAAAATTGGGACATTGAAACTCTTAAATTAATTCAAATTAGACTCACTTCCCTATTTTCTTTTGCAAACTCACAAGTTTTATTGTTAAGAAAACCGCAAGATGCAAAAAAATTAGCTCAAGCTCTCTGCTTTATCGCAAAAGACTTCAACGACGAAGGAATCGAAATATTCGAAAAAGAAGTTATGAGTCAGATTATGATGGATTTAAGTTTGATTATC
>JBBSAU010000026.1:0-9169 GCA_038251925.1 Patescibacteria group bacterium
CATTTAATTTATCGTCCGCTTCGGGCCCAGCCAGGTAAGACTCCATCTCGGCCAGAGTTTTCTTGATATTTTCTATTTTTGACATTTCTTTTTCCATATATTTAAATTTAATTATTAGACTATTTTCTTTAATCATCTATACAAATTAATACGCGTCTATTTTTATATTCTTTAGGCTGAGCCCCAAAAATTAGGAAATAGGGTAAATAGTAGCCAAATTTTTATCTTGAGAATTAAAAAAGAGAGGTTTTTTCCTCTCTTGTAATTTAAGATTTTTCTTAACATCCAGAATGATCAGCGGAAACCGCTAGAGAGCCACAGACGAAACCGAGATCCGGCTTGATTAAAAACCCATTCATCTTTAAGACATCAAATAAACTGGAATCATACAACATTAAGCGATTAGCGATTATTGTCATAATTCTTTCATTATTTTCCGGATACGGCAATAATTTTGCAATATAAGCGCCCTTAACTACGCGATCACTCGATAAGCAGATACCGCTCAAGTTCCTAATTATCTCGTCATGATTACCATTAATTACTGAGACCACTCTGTTAAGATATTGCAGATCGAGGTTTTTAGAGTACTGAACATAATGAGCACAAAATTTCTCAAACTCTTGGCTCCGAACTGGTTCAGCCACTTCATTCAGAAACTTACGCTGGTAATACTCGCCATACCCGTCAACTCCCAAACAATCATGGTAAACTTGCATTAATTCAATGCTTTTTTGCGGCTCAGTGAAGGCCATAGCGATATCAAAATGGTAACTAAGAGTTTTAGGGAATTCCCTTCTTACTTTCTCGATAATTTTAGTTAGTTCATTATTACGGAAATTCTCCGGCATGATTTCAACAACCTTGTGTAAGTAGGAAAAACCCTTTTCTTCGACTAAGAATTTAAGCATCGTAAGTATTTCCTCAGAAGTCAGCTCGCGTTTTAAATATTTCGCAACAGCCAAACTATTCTCCACTAAACCGAGCTTAATGTAGTCATCTAATAGAGAAGAAACTTCCTCTTTACTTAAGCTTTCTTTTAACCAAAAGAAAAGCTGCTGCACATCATCAAAAGCACTTAAATCGGGATACAGATATTTCCAATCATATCGGTACATCTCGAAAAGCCTTTTTAAACCAGACAGGTTTTTCGGCTCCGGCAGATGTTTAGTTAACCGCAATATCATTACCGAATCGCCACTTGAACAAGTTGTGAGTCTCCCGAAAAAATGATCTAAAATCATTCCAACAATTATTTCTCGGTGACTATTGTCGTATGCAAACAATGAAATAAACTCATCTGTTTGGAAACTCCACCAGTCATACTTAAGCTTATTCAAGTCTTCGATAAATTCTATCGCTTTTTGGAGTCTTGTCTCCGGAGACAAATTTCCAAGATACTTAATTATTGGATCTAATTTATCGCTGAACATTACCGCTTGGATAACGTTCAAATTTCTGATTTCTACACGATTTATCATGGTTCTATATTTTAAAGATTTAACTTAGATTAATTACTCAAGCTATCTGAAGCCAGATAAACTCAGTAATTAACCTAAATAGTCTTATTTTTAAAAGGACTAATTAACTCTTGATTTAATCATATTATTAGAATTATGTCAATATTTATTAATTCCCTACTTTTTACATTTTTTAAATATTACTTGACAAAAGTAAAAAAAATTGCTAAAAATTAAAATCACATGTTATTTAAAAATTAGAAACCATGAAGATACAACAAGAAGAAATTTTGGCCATTAGCCGCCAATTTAACATTCCTGTTCAAAAAATTGTCGAGGTGTTAGCGAAACCGCTCAAGCAAATCCAAGAAGAGAAATCTTCACGATTGAAAGACGCTTTCCCCCCCTATGAAGACTTTGAAAAGGAATACATTTTGGCGCAAAACGAAACAGAAGAAGTATTTGCCATCAACAAGTTTTTGCCATCCTGTCGTGAAGCTGAAAACGCTAAACTTCTTTTTGATCTTTGTCCAAAAAATCAAGCAGAACTTCAGGAAAAAATTATCCATGAATGGATTGTCCTAAGCAAAAACTTGGAAGAATTGCGCGAACCAAAGAGTTTGGTAAAAAAAAATACAGCCGACTCTATTCTTGCTTATCAAAAATATCTTAAATTTTTCATGTAATTCAAAATAATAGCAATGGAAAACGAACAAATTAAGAAGATAAGCTTGGCGTTTGATATCGACGAAAATAGATTGACTGAATTTTTAATTAAATTCGCAAAAGCTCTTAAAGCTAAGAAAATTAAGCAAACAATTCTGAAGGATAATGTCGAACTTCAATTATCGATGCTCAAAGCTAATGATGTTTTTTACTTCCTTGAAGAAGATTACAATAAATTAAACGAAAAAATTTCTGAGATCAAAATTGAAGTTGAAAGACTCGGACAAGAAATAGCTCACAGCGTTGACGTCTCAGGCGAGACTTTCCATGATAATTTTGTCTACGAAGAGGGTAACCGCCAACAAGCTATGTGGATTGATGAAATCCGAAAATTAACAGCCGTCAAAAATCAAGCTCGAGTAATTGATCCTCAAATCAAAGCAGGACTTCCGGACACACAAGTTTCGATTGGAAAGCAGCTAACTCTACTCGTTAACGGCAAGATAATAGAAACAAAAATCGGAAGCTACTTAAGTTTTGACAAAAATTCTTTATCATACGTTTCTGTCTTCGCAAAGAACATAATGAACTTAAGCGAAGGAGATCATAAAGATTTTGTCATTAACCACAAAAAAATAAGCTTAACAGTTATAAAAATCTATTAGCTTATTATTAAAAGCAAAAAGACTATCTCAAAAATGGTCTTTTTTTATTTTATATATTTATTTGAAATACTTTTTTATCCCCTTAATATACATCTCCATTATTTTATTATCGTCCTTGTCCGCCCCAACTGGCATTTTTAATAATGATTTGAATAATTTTTCCGCATGTGGAAAATCCCCTTCTCGATAAGAAAAGTGACTATTTTTATTTTTGTAAACGGGAAATAATTTTGTAACATCCTGAAAAAGAGGCAGCAAATTAAGTGGTTTTGTTGAGCCGGGGTTATCAATATCAACTAGCCCATTAAGTTGACACTCCTCTATTTTATTTTTTAAATAACCATTTTTTAATAAATTATCATTAATAAAAAAAGTAAAGGCGTACCAAGACGGTTTAATCCTTTCATCAAAATAAGCTGGCGGCAATTGGATATTGTTATTTTCTTTTAGAATGCCTATGAGTTTTCGAGCATATTTGTCACGGAATTTGGCAGTTTTTTCAATATCAGCAAAAAGCTTACTAGCGATAGCAATGGCCAATGGATGAGCACGATATTTCAAGCCCATGCCTGTAACTTTGAATTTACTCCACTTACTGTCCGGGCCAATTTCACGAGAGCATCTTTTATTATAATGGCCCAATAGTAAGGCTCTTTCGTAGAAATTCCGGTTATCTGTGGTGATGATACCGCCTTCGCCACCACTAATAATTTTAGGACCTTGTAAGCTCCAGGCCGACAAATCACCAAAAGATCCGACTTTCTTACTATTAAATGAAGCGCCGTGTGCATGTGAGCAATCCTCAAGAAGAAGCAAATTACTCTTTTTACATAGAGAAACTATTTTATCCATCTGAGCCGGGACGCCCCACATATGTGTGACAATAACCGCTTTTGTCTTCTTATTGATTTTTTTTAAGATTTCTATGGGGTCGATATTGCCATTTTCATCGCAGTCGCACAAGATCGGTTTCGCACCAGTAAACAAAAGTGGCGTAACAGTGGCAAAAAAGGTATACGCCGGGCAGATTACTTCATCACCTTCTTTTAAGTCTGCGGCCACAAACATCGAGTGAATCGCGCTTGTTCCAGAGTTGCAGAGAATAGCAAATTTTCGATCGTGATACTTTGCAAATTTATTTTCGAAATCCTTAAAAATACCGCCGCCATCATATATTGAGATAGAAGTATGTAATTGCTTGATGACTGCTTTTTCGATTTCTTTGTTAATTTTTGGCCAAACAAAGATGTATTTTTTTGCTTGAGATTTCATATATTATATTTTGCACTTTTGTTTTTTGATTCCTTTCTCGATTAATAGTAAGTCTTTAACAGTTGAGGCTGTATCTCTATTTTTAACTGCTTCGGATATATCAATAAATTTGAAATCGGCATCTTTTTGGCACAAAAAAGATTTTCCGCTAAAATCCAAATGTAATTCACCTCCACTAGAAAATTCACAAGCTTTTATCCTTTTTTTATTGATATAGCAACTTGGACAATGTGTGCGATAGGCCATCACCTTCATATTCGCCCCCTTCTTTCTTGAAATGGAAAATATTTCTGTTGTGCTTTTGTAAGTTATTTTAGCTTTTTTTATACCACTCCAAGGAGAAATATCGTTACTTACAAAATATCCCGCCCTAATCATATCAAAAAAATATTTTTCAATATACGGCTTTCCCATTGTTGCTATGGAATCTAATTCAATAAATTTTACCTTGCTAACTCCGTTTTCGAGACAAAAATTTATAATTTCGCTCGTTTTATTAAAACTTTTGGTCAAGCTCTTTCCCTCGGAGTTGACCGGCTCAATCACTGAATTAACTTCAATATTATAACCAAGCCCAGTAAGTATTTTTATCGTCTTTAAAGCTTTTGGTAAATATTTTAAGGCTAAGTCTCTTTTCACAAGCGGTAAATTATTTTTTGCGTGCTTTACTGGATCAAGCGAATCGACAGAAAAAATTATCCGTGAAAGATTGCCAAACTTTTTTCTGGCGTCTATTCTATTTTTAATATTGAATAAGGGTGCGCCTTTAGTAATCGCCGTAGTTCTAAAGCCTTCGTTATGGGCCAAATTGATAATTTCCTTTAGATTTTTCGATAAAAAAGGATCGCCACCACTAAAAGTAATATCTTCCAATCCAAAATTTTTATGTAGGATTGAGAATAAAAATTTATAATCAGACAAACTAAAAACAATATCATCCCTATTTTTTTTATAAAGCAAACTATAGCTCTCATTACCAATTCTATATTGATCGTCAAAATCAGATTGCGATATTTTCTTAGCGTCTAACAGCTTCTTATAATACAAATTGCAATAAAGGCAACTATAAGGACACTCATCGGCTACTACAAGCCGCAGTTCTCTTATCTTTGATTTGATCATAGATTGATTTTTTTGTAATTATATTTTTTAAGAACTGTGCTAATTGAAGAAATTGAATGATGGCTTAAAACGCCGCCAGCAATAGCTTCCTCCTCAGTGACATCGGTTAAACAGAAATCGGGCATCACAAAATTATTTAAATCATGATGATTCTTAAATTCGAAGTCTATTAAAACAAGACCCTTTAATTTGCCGAGAAAAATATCAATTTCGGCAACATAATCCTTATAGGGGTAATAATATCTGACTTTAGAAATTTTATTGCTACTAATTTTCAGAAAGGCCTTAAACTCTTCTGGATTAATACTAATAGTTTCCTCGAGTTGTGTTGATGCGTTATTCTCACTAATGACGCTTTTTTTAGTTATAACATGAGATGAGCCGCTTTGTCTTATTCTAAGTTTTGCATGCTTACTCTGTTTTGGGACATAAATATCAAGCATTTTCTTAGACACGCACTTCTTGAGTCCTTTGGGTAAAAACTTTGCTAAATAGGTTTTCTCAATTTCGATTTCCTGGCTCATATTAATTTATATATATAATCATTTATAAAAAATTGTCTTATATTTCACTTAAAATATAGCATAATATATGTAAAAGTAAAATTATTTGACAATAACATATAAATGTCCTATATTGTTTACGGCTAATATTGGTCAGTGCCTTGAAAATATACATATAATGAAAACTTTAATTGTTTTAGAGGGTTGTGACGGTGTAGGAAAAACATCTTGCGCAACTAATTTGGCTGAAGAAATTCATGCTATTTACTATAAGACCCCTCCAAAAGTCTACGAAAGCCTGAAAGGAATAATCGAATCAAGTGGTGATTATAATTCACGATTCTATTACTATTTATCTGGCATGTGCTATGCGGCTCGTGAAATTCATGAAATTCTTAAAGATAATCATGTTGTCTGTGACCGCTACATCTATTCGACTATTGTTTATCACCGGCTACTTGGAGTAGTTATTCCTCCAAACATTGAAAGCTTAGTTCCCGTCCCCGACTTTGCTTTTTGTCTTCATGCACGCGATAGCGTAGTTAAACAACGATTGAGAGAAAGAGAGACATTCGGAATGTTCGATAATAACTTCGAAATACAGCACAGGGCCTTCGAAGAGTACAAAACTTTTAATCTAAGCATGTTTGATACAAGCGATCTAAGAACCGAAGAATCGGTATCTCAAATAAAAAAAATAATTCATCTGTAAAATAGATGAATTTTTTATTGGCCCTGAGTCTAAACTATTTGATAAATAAAAAAGACATGTTTTGAGCATGCCTTTATTAGTGTTCCTTTGATTATTAAGATATTTTAATAATGCAAGCCATTGTAATTTTGTTTTTTTAAATATTTGCTCATATGATAAACGAAAGCCAATATTGCTACGATAGCAAACGCGCCAAGCGCATAACAATCAACTTTGTCCTGAAAATCTTTTGGCGTTTTTTGCCAAGTATGAATGTCGATGCAGGTTAGAAATACGGCTTCAATGGCGAAAATCATGAGCCAGATTAAATGTTTCATTGTTCTTCTGATTTATGGTTTATACAATATTATTGTTAAGGTAATAAAAGAATATACCACGATAGATATATTTTTGTAAATATTAATTAATAATGTGTACGCAAAATACAGCTGTTTTTCGCAATATTTGCGAAAATCAGCTAATTTTGTACTTACAGACAGCTAAAAATACTCTACAAATTAGGAGTCTGGCTACTCATTTAGCTGCACTAAAAATTATTGCCAATTTTATCTCTTGATACGAAACTTTTTCATCAAGATAGTCATAAATAGAACGGAGTTTCATCTGCCCACTTTCCAGAAAATCATTCTTTTTATTGGCTTGCCTAATCTGTTTTACTGCCTTATCTACTTTGACGAGAATTTGTTTTTTTGGTTTTAAATATTCAATATCTAGTTCCGGATATTTTTCAACGACTTGCTCAATATGCGTTAAAATTGTTTTTTCCGACAGTTCCCTTTCTTTCATTATCTGCGAAACGTTTTTCTTTTCGGCCATTAACTTTTTTGTTATCTCGAGCGTATCACCTTTCTTTTTCTTTGACGTGGTATGGGAAATAGATTTTTCTTTAGCAATTTCTTTTTTATTTTTTATAATTTCAATTTCATTTATTGTGCCTTCATTTTTAATAATAAATTTCCGGTTCATCTCTTGTTTTTCAAGCTCTGTAAATGCGTCAAAATTACTGGCATTCATCTCCGACATCTTCTTCATTACTTTATCTAAGCCTAAAATAGCCGTATCTACTTGAAGCGCAACTGTATTTAAACCGAGGAGTCTTAAGCCACTAATTGATTTAATTCTACTGAGGGCAACGTAGCCCTGACCAACTTCAAAAGTCTTTGATAAATCAATTTCGGCCGCATCGAGTGTCATTCCCTGTGATTTATGGACAGTGATCGCCCAAGCCAGCTTTAGGGGCACCTGCTTTACGGTCGCAACAATATTACCGTTTTTATCTTCGACTTCCCACTGGACCGGCTCGGCCGTGATAATTTTACCAGAGAATGTTTCAACGATTGGTGAACTTAAGATTCGGTCAAATTTTATTATTTTTCCCAGCGTTCCATTAATATAGCCTTTCTCATGATTATTTTTTACAAATAGGACGACTGCCCCTTTTTTTAGTCTAAGTTCTGGACTGGCAAATGAGGTATTAAATATTCGCTCAACTTCTTTTTTCGCGCCTCGGTTTACAGAATTAAATATTTTTAATTCTTCATCAAGTATTTCTAATTCTTGATTATTAATTTCATCAACATCTTTATTATGAGTATAAAGTCTTGAAAATTTAAAATTATTTGAAAGTTCTTTGAAGTGACACGATTTCAATACATCCATTGATTCTTCGGATACATTATTATCGCGAATTTCATCAAGTATTTTTGCTAAAGAATCATTTTTCTGACGAAATTTTTCTTCGAGATAGCAAACTTTTAAATCAGTCGCTTTCCAGAGGGTGGTTTGACAAGCAAATTTAATTTCCCGATTTTCTCTGCTAATCGGCGGAAGTTGAAAGAAATCCCCAGATAAAATTATTTGCACGCCACCAAATGGCATATCAGCTAATTTAAAAGCACGAAGGATTCTATCCATTAGTTCAAAAAGTGCCGGGGAGACCATTGATATTTCGTCTATAATTAATATTCTTAAATTTCGAAAACGATTATATAAATATTCTCTTTGAATCATGAAATCAATTTCATAATCATTCAGCGTTTCTTTTATGCCAATACCAAAAAATGAATGGATAGTAGACCCATTAATATATGAAGCAGCAATACCGGTCGGAGCGACTATTGACGGTGATATACCGTGCTCCTTCAAATATTGAATATATTTATTTAAGATATATGTTTTACCCGTTCCGGCCGAGCCAGTTAAAAATACATTTCTCCCTGTTTTTAGAATCTCGAGGGCTGTGTCTTGTTTCATTTTTGTTTATATATAAGAGAGTTTTAGGGTGATATTTCTGGATCTTTTTGATGACATAAAAATAGTTTTTGTTTTCTGACGAGCAGCTCGCTGATACTAATAAATAAGATTAATTAAATCTTATTTATTATAGAATATGAGTGATAAAGATTGCCTAAAGCGATTATAAATAATTTTTTTATTTTCTCTAAACTCCAAAAATTAGTTTGAGGATTACTAAAAAATTAACGTGAATACATTGTTCGAGCGGCGCTAAGAAATAAAGCAAAAAATAAAGCTCCTAATATTAACCCAATAAGCATCCAGAGCAAAGTCGCTTTTGCCCAATTGGCCTTATTAGCATTGGCGTTTTCTCCAAAAGCCCAAACAAAAAGCATAACCAAGCCCACGAGTGGGATCCCCGAAATGAGCAAGGTCAACATCCAATCGCCAATTGTCATTGGTGAAGTTAGAGATGGAGTGACAGGCACCGTCATTTCTTTGGCTACGGAGCTACTTACTTCTTTTTCAATCTCA
>JBBSAU010000027.1:0-9164 GCA_038251925.1 Patescibacteria group bacterium
ACAATTAAAGTAGACGCACCTGCTCTAACTTTTAATTGTCCTGTGAGCCAGCGTGTCGGCTCTCCTTATTCTTGTTTTCTAGGAAATATTAAGCAGGGTGTTCATGATATTACATTTTCAAGTACTAACTTACCAGCGGGACTTTCTATAAAGTTAGCAACTACGACTGACCCAATAGTTGTTTACGGTGCCTATTTAAATGGTACTTCTACATTAGCCGAAATTAAAAACATTACAATTAAAGCCACAAATGAATATGGTGCCTCTTCAACCAAATCATTTAGTTTAAACATTAATAATTATTGTGGTGATGGTGCTAAACAAATTCCTAATTCTGAAGGTCGCGGTGGTATGTATAATGATGGTTACGAAGATTGTGATATTACTTCGGGCCTAGCTTTAGTCAGTGGCAAACCAAGCGCAGCCCTGAGCTCTATTTATCTCCAGTATGGTTGTACAACAATTGATAAAAATACCCCCTTCCCAATTCCGACTAATAATTATTGCATCTTTAAATCTCCGGTAGATGGCGGTGGTTATTGTGGTGATGGGTATTGTCAATTAAAAGTTATAACTGGATCAGTGACAAATTTAGTAGAGAATTCTTCAAATTGTTCTCAAGATTGTAACCCTAGCTGCACCCCAAATTGTGGAGCTAATGTTTGCGGAACAGATGGTTGTGGTGGTTCATGCGGAACTTGTACTAGCGGAAATGTTTGTACAAACGGAAAGTGTATTAATGGTTGTGGTGACGGTGTCTGCTCACCGGGAGAGACAATCTCTTCTTGTGCAGTTGATTGTGTAATGGGTTGTTGTTTGAGACCAACACCGTGCAGTCAGTTTTATCAATATGATTGCGATAGCCATTCGTATTGTCGTTTTGGTACTGTCGCTCAGTTTTGTCAACCGAAGAGTTCAGTTGATTGTTGGAATTTAAAATCTAAAGCTACCTGCGATGCCGCTTTTATTAACTCTGGTTGTGAGTGGAACGGTAGTCAGCCCAGTGCATCTTGTAGCTCAGCTTCATTATATTGTGGAGATGGGATTTGCTCATCTTCAATTGGTGAAACTTTTAAAAATTGTGCATCGGACTGTGCTTCTAGTTGTCTGCCTTCTTGTGCAGGGAAGACCTGTGGGCCAGATGGCTGTGGAGGCACTTGTGGGCTTTGCCCAAGTGGTCAAACCTGCTGCCCGAATGACTCCATCTGCTATATGTCGGGGAGTAGTTATGCTAATCATTGTTATGCTCAATAAAATAAATTTATGAAAAATAAAAAAATAATAATAATAATATTTTCCTCTGTAATTGCCTTGATTATAATTATTGCCGTTGCTTTATTTATCAGACAGAAGAATTTAAAGCAGACTCTTATTGGAGAACAGCCTGTCACCACTCAGACTTTTCAGGCAGATTTTTTAAGTGAGAAAGATAAAAAAGCAGTTGACATCTCAACTGATCTTCGTGTCCAAGCTTTAAAAAGAAGTCCAGATGGTGATGTTATGGTTTATAAAATAATTCGTTCTGATAGTGATATAACTGATCCAGCGAAAATTGCTCCAATTAGTCCAAATTTAAAGCAATAACTGGCCAAGCTAAAATTAATGAGTTATAATTAGAATAATAAATATTATAAAATAAAACTATGTTTAATGAATTAAATAATTCCAATGCCCCTGCTCATCCGGCCGTCGATGACATTTTTGCTGAAACTGATAAGCCGAGTATAAATTCTCAGTCTGATATTGAAACTCACCGCGTCGGGTTAGCTAATAGCGGCGAGGCTTTACCGCGAATGGAAGCAGAAGCAGAAACAGAAAGTCCGAAAAAAAATTATTTAAAAATGCTTATTATTGCGGTAGTCGCCTTGGCTATTTTGGGTGGAGGCTATTTTACTTATTTACAATTTTTTAAAATTAATCCAGACGACAATGTTTTAACCACCACTCCAAAATCAGATATGCAGACAAATGCTAGTACGACTCCAAAAGCAAACGATACTGGTTTTGTAAACGTGATACCGGAAACTATGCCGAACCCTCCAGGCGAATTTGCATCCGGAACTGACACTGCGTTTGAACCGGCTGGTGCTGCGAGTACTTCGGCAACTGTTTCAACAAGTACTGAAATAACGCCAGCTTCAAATATTGATTCAGATAGCGACGGTTTGACCGATGCGGAGGAAAAAATTGCTGGTACTAATATAAATGTTATTGATACCGATAATGATGGTTTAAGTGATTATGAAGAAGTAATAATCTATAAATCAAACCCTTTAAATAGTGATACTGACGGCGATGGTTATACTGATGGTTTAGAAGTAAAGGGAGGCTTTGATCCGAACGTTAAGGGCGGGAAACTACCTGGCCCACCCCCTATAAAATAATTATTAATAATAGATTATGATAAATAATCTTGATCCTAAATCTCATTTGCGGTCCGGATTGCTTGGCGGAGCGGCTAAACGCCAATCTCTTTCGCTAAATTTGCACATGATGCCGCAGACAATTACTAGCCACTGGAAAAAGTGGCTGGTTTTGGGTTTTTTAATTTTAGGAATTTTTGCAATTATTTCTTTTTTACTCTTTACCTTCACTAACTAAACTATGTTTGGAAATAAAAATAAGAAAATAGAGTCGAGCGACGGCGATTTAACATCTCGGGTTAATCAAGATATGGTAGTCCGTAATATGCCGAATTTTACGCGCGCAAGCGTTAAGCCGCTTAACTCAAATAATCAAAATCAATCTTCAAACAGTATATTGCCCAGTTCTGGAAAAAAACAGAATTTTAAAATGGTTGGTTTGGTAATTATCGCCGGTGGACTTCTTTTTATTGGCGGCCTGGTTTATTTAAGTTATATTTTTATTATTAAACCGCAAACAAACAAAGACCTTGTTTTAAATACAGCTCCTCCCGTAGTAGTACCCGCCGTAATAAGTAATTTACTAGCGACTACGACTGAGGAAATAGTTATTTCTACTAGCACCGAAGTTGCAACTGTAACTCCTAATGTTATTGAGCTTGCTAGTACTAGCGATGAGCTCATAATGAATGAGGAATTAAACGGAAAACAGGGCACCGACTTGCCGCCCTTATTGGATACTGACAACGATGGCCTAAATGATGAAGAGGAACAAGTTCTTGGGACAAATGCTAGTTTGGCAGATTCAAACGGCAATACTTATACTGATTTAGTAGAAATAAATAATGGCTACGATCCGGTTGTTTCTGGAAAATTAAATGAGAATCCAAATCTAGAAAAGTATGTTAATAAAACACTGCTTTATGAAATGCTTTATCCAAAAAGTTGGTTAGCAAATTCATTGACTGGTGACGCAACAATTACTTTTACCGCCCCTGACGATTCCATTATCCAAGTTTCAGTCCAGGACAATAGCGATCATCAAAGTATTCTTGGCTGGTATGGGACATCATTTCCAGATGCGACAATTACTTATGAAAAGTTAAAATCTACTCCTAATTGGGATGGCATCTTTGGTGCAAATGGTTTAAATTTTTATTTGACTGATAAAAAAAGAAATACTGTTTATATTATTTCCTATATTCCATCAGTTGATGGTCGCGTCGCCTATCCTAACATTTTTAATTTAATGATTAATTCGTTAATTGTTAAATAAGGTTTTCTCAATAAAAAAAACGAGGCAATTTTTTTAGCCTCGTTTTTGTTTTTTTAACAATATTTATTTTTTGATAATTTTATCGATAATTCCGTAACTTTTAGCTTCATCAGCGCTCATATAGTTATCACGATCACTGTCATGCTCAACGGTCGCGATTTTTTGTCCGGTGTGGCTAGCTAATATTTTATTCATTTTATCTTTTATTTTTAAGATATGTTCAGCCCGAATTTTTATGTCCGAGGCTTGCCCCTCGGCTCCGCCCATTACCTGGTGAATCATTACTTCACTATTTGGCAGGGCAAATCTTTTTCCGGGTTCGCCCGCAGCTAGAAGAACTGAAGCCATGGAGGCGGCCATGCCGATGCAAATAGTTGAGACGGGTGATTTAATATATTGCATTGTATCGTAAATAGCTAATCCGGCCGTGACTGATCCTCCCGGAGAATTGATATAAAATTTTATATCTTTATCGCTATTTTCGGCATCTAGGAATAGGAACTGAGCGATGACAATATTAGCTGTATGTTCGTCAATAGCTTCACCGAGAAAAATTATTCTGTCCTTTAAAAGACGCGAATAAATGTCATAAGCGCGTTCAATTTGTCCCTCTTTTTCAATGACTGTTGGTATTAATGGCATATATTTATTATATTAATATAGCTATTATAAATAAAAATGCCTTTTTTGTAAAGAGTAGAGCTTGATTTTTATTATTAACTATTCTAATATTTTAGGGTCTACAGCTAATATAAAATAAAACCGGCCTTTTAAGCCGATCTCATTTTTTTTAAATATTATGTCATTTATCCAAAAATTCTCGAAATTATCTGTTCGGGCCAAAGCCTGGTGGATTTTAGCAATCATTGTTGTTTTCGCTATCACAGTCGGATTGACTGCGGGTGGAAATTATTATAATGCCTTTGCTAAAAATTTAGCTAATAAAACCAATAACATCGTGATGTTGCCAACTGTTAAGGATTTGCCTTTTAGTCTTGGCCTAGACTTGCAAGGTGGTGCCCACTTAGTTTATCAAGCAGATGTAAAAAATATTCCTGAAAAGGATAGAGCGGGAGCGCTTGAGGCGGCTCGCGATGTCATTGAACGTCGTGTTAATGCTTTTGGTGTTAGCGAACCAGTTGTTCAAGTTGTTCAAGGTTCGGCTGGAGAATATCGTATCGTGGCTGAACTCGCTGGAATAAAAGATGTAGCTGAAGCAATTAAATTAATTGGTGAAACACCGACTCTTGAATTTAAAGAGCAAGGAGCCCAAGTTACACAAACAAGCGGAACAAGCACTACGGCTGAAGTTGTTGAGAACTGGCAAAATACAGAATTGACTGGTAAAAATTTAAAGCGTGCGACTTTGCAGTTTAATACGAATGACGGTTCACCAGAAGTGTCTCTAGAATTCGATGCTGAAGGAGCAAAAATGTTCGAAGATATTACCGGTCGAAATGTAGGCAAGACAGTGGCTATTTTTCTCGACGGATATCCAATCAGTGTCCCGACCGTTAATGAAAAGATTACTGGCGGCTCGGCCAATATTTCCGGACGATTTAATGTTGAGGAGGCAAAACTTTTAGTAAAACGTTTAAACTCTGGTGCTTTGCCCGTTCCAGTTAGTCTAATTTCTCAGCAAACCGTTGAAGCGAGTCTTGGCTCGAAATCAATTGATAATAGCATGAGGGCTGGCTTATTGGGACTTTTACTTGTTTCTATCTTCATGATTCTTTATTATCGCCTACCTGGCGTCTTGGCAGTTTTATCCCTTCTAGTTTACGGCCTAACAGTTCTCGCTATTTTTAAAGCTTTGCCACTTTGGCTTTCCTTAATTTTAGTGGTTGCCATGATCGGACTCATTTACTATACATTTAACGAACTAAAAATATTTAATGGAACCTTGGCGGTCCTGTTCGCCATTATCGGTATTGTTTTATTTGTTTATGCTCAACAGGCAATTACTTTAACATTATCAGGAATCGCGGGTTTAATTCTTTCTGTCGGGGTTGCGGTTGATGCTAATATTTTAATCTTTTCTCGTATGAGAGAAGAAATAAAATTAGGCGAGTCGGTTAGTCAGGCTGTTGAAAAAGGCTTTAAGCGTGCTTGGCCGTCAATTCGCGATGGAAATGTTTCTATTATTATTACTTGTTTAATCTTAATGTTTTTTGGAACCTCTTCAATTAAAGGATTCGGAACAACATTATTTATCGGAGTTTCAGTCTCTCTATTTAGTGCCATTGTAATTACTCATACTTTATTTGTTCTTATTTTAGGCGACTGGCTAGATAAAAGAACTTGGCTTTTGGGTGCTAAAAGAAAAAAAGTTGAGGAAAATAAATAATAATAATTAAAAATATGATTTATCGGATAATTCAAAAAAGAAAAATCTTTTTATCGATATCAAGTTTAGCCGTGGTTGCCTCAATTTTAGCGTTAATATTTTGGGGATTAAATTTCGGAATTGATTTTACCGGGGGCAGTTTGATGGAGGTTGAATTTAAAAATTATCAACCAAGTATTACTGAAATTCAGGATAGCCTTAAGGATGTTAATCTCCACGGCTTAGTTATTCAACCAACCGAAAACTCAGTTATCTTGCGTTTCAAAGAAAATGATGAAAGCGTCCATCAAGTTGTTGAAGCTAAATTGCAAGCCCTAGTTAAAGATAAGCAGGATGCCAGCTATAAAGAACTACAGTTTAATGCGGTTGGAGCCTCTATCGGTGCGGAGCTAAAGAGTAAATCTTTTAACGCAACGGCGCTTGTATTTATCATGATTATTTTGTATATTTCCTGGGCCTTTAAGGGGGTCTCGAAGCCGATTGCTTCGTGGAAATATGGCGTGGCGGCAATTATTGCGCTTGTTCATGATATTTTCTTTATTCTTGGCGTCTTCTCAGTCCTTGGACATTTTTATGGAGTTGAAGTTAATACGCCCTTTATTGCTGCTATTTTGACCGTCCTCGGCTATAGCGTTAGCGATACTATCGTTGTATTTGATCGTATTCGCGAAAATTTACCAAAAAGCCGTGAAGACTTTGAAAATACTGTTAATCGCAGCGTGAATCAAACTATAACTCGGTCAATTAATACTGCGATGTCTTCTATCCTTGCTCTACTGGCAGTCCTATTTTTTGGTGGAGATACAATTAAAGATTTCGCCTTGGCTCTCGTAATTGGAATTTTCATTGGTACCTATAGTTCGATATTTATTGCTAGTCCAGTCTTAGTTGTTTGGGATAAATTAATGCATAGCAAAAAATAGCTAACATAAAATAAAAATTGTTAAAAAAGAGCTGTTTTCAGCTCTTTTTTTATTTGCTATAATATAGATATGAAACAGTCAGACAAATTTAAAATTAGAGAAATTCTCGATCTGCTGATCGAGTTTGTTTATTTGGCGACTGTTTTTTTAATTCCTCTATATTTTTCTTTTTTCTTTACTGCTTATAATATTTTTGAGTTAAGTAAATCGAGTTTGTTTCGGATTTTAGTTTGGCTGTTGTTTTTTCTAACTGTCTCTAAAATACTTCTATACCCTTCAAGCAAAATATTTAATTATTTTCGCCATAAAAATTTCCTAGCGAACGCAAAAAAATATTATTTAATTCCGTTTATTTTTATTGTTGGCTTAGGATTCAGTCTTATTTTTTCTTCGAACTTTGCTTTATCCTTTTATGGTTCATATGATCGTCAAGCTGGCTATTTGAATTTTCTTTTTTATTTTTTGTGGTTTATTTTGCTTGTTTATAATATTAAAACAATTAATAATCGAATTTCTCTTAATAGTCCAAAGGATACTATCAGAAAAAGAATCAATCGTCTTTTAATAGTTGTAGTTATTTCTAGTTTTCTAGTGGCTCTTTATGGAATTTTGCAAATTTTAGGAATTGATTTTTTAAGCTGGCCCGAAGATCCGTTATTTACGCGTCGAACAATTTCTACTTTTGGACAACCAAATTTCTTGGCTTCATGGCTACTCCTAGTTATTCCTTTGAGCGTTTATTTTATAATCGAGAAAAAAAAGTTAATTTTAAAATTTTTATTTTTTTTAGTTCTTCTGGCCGAGCTTAGTTGCTTGTTTTTTACGGCTAGTCGCGGAGGCATAGTTGCTCTAGGGGTATCTATTATCGCATTCATTATATATTTAATTTTCTTTCTTAATTTGAATAAATCTAGGAAGATGATTATTATTTTCAGTTTGTTACTGCTTCTTTTTTCAAGTATTTGGGGCATTAACCGTTTTCTCCCGGGAAGGTTTAGCGGTTTATTTGATTTACAAAAGGGAAGTATGGCGGCTCGCGTAAATTTTTATGGGGCGGCGGTTGATGCTATTAAAGTGCATCCCCTGTTTGGCTACGGGATTGAAAATAGCTCTGAAGTATTTATTTCTTACTATCAATCAGATTGGGGAATTTACGGCGATGTCGGAGCGACAACCGATAAGGCTCATAATATAATTTTAGATATTATTTTGGCGACCGGATTTTTTGGTCTTATTATATTTACTATTCTTTATTATTATTTTTTTAAATTATCATTTGAGAATATTAGAAGACGAAAAGATTTAAATCTTTCACTGGCACTTGGTTTAGGGGTATTAGCCTACCTGTCTTCTTTGCTTTTTAGTTTTGCAATTGTCGGTGGTGAAATATATTTTTGGCTTTTCTTGGCTATAATTGTTTTGTTGAATAATGATTTCGAAACTACTGAAGATTTAGACTTTAAGTCCGCTGGAGCCGAGATTAGAAATGTTTATCAAGTTGTCGCCAAGGCAATTATATTTTTAATTTTTAGTGCCCTTGCCGTCTGGGGAATTAATTATGAATTTAGAGCTATGATAGCTGATCATTACTTTAACGATCTCTATTACGCTTTAGCTGAAGAACAGTATTTTACAGTATTCACTTTAAATAATTACCTTGATGCTGAAAAACCAAACCCCGTCGCCCAAAATTACTATGAGCGTTTTTTAGCTTATAAATTAAGCGATTTCTATCCGCCGATATTTGTAGTCACTGAGAAAAGGGCTACTCGCGACAAGCTGATTGAACTTGATGGTAAATTAGCGGCGCAAGGTTATGAAAATTTATTTGTTAAAGGAAAGATTAATTCGGTATTAGGAAATTATTCTAGAGCCGAAGGGTATTTTCTTCAAGTAGCTGCCGAAACTCCTCATTGGCCGAAAACTTATATTGAACTAGCCAAGACATATGCTCTCGAAAAAAAGACAAAAGAAGCGATTATAAATTATAACCTGGCCTTAGCAAATTTGCCCGACATCAACGATGAACGTCTCGAAGGCTCTCATAAAAAAGTTGTTAGTTTATATTTAAAAACTATTTATAGCGCCTTGGCTGATATATATTTTAGCAGTGATAATTATGCCGAAGCTGAAAAATATTATCAAAAAGCCTACACGGCCGATGTTAATGATTCGTCCCTACTTAAAAAAATTGCTGACACTTATTATAAGCGTAATAATTTAGAGAAAGCGCTTGAATATAATATACGCGGCGC
>JBBSAU010000028.1:0-8945 GCA_038251925.1 Patescibacteria group bacterium
CTAATATAGCGGTTAGAAAGTTTAGCTGCCGCAATGACAGCGTTATCCGTTATACGAACGCCATGATGAACTTCATATTTTTCTTTGAGTCCGCGCAACATTGAAATCGTATCTTCGACACTGGGCTCGTTCACTATTATCGGCTGGAAGCGTCTCTCAAGAGCGGCGTCTTTTTCAATATATTTTTGATATTCTTTAGTCGTCGTTGCGCCGATTGTTCGAAGTTCACCTCTGGCTAAGGCCGGTTTTAACATATTTGAAGCATCAATCGAGCCTTCAGACGCTCCTGCTCCGATTAAGGTATGAAGCTCATCAATAAATAAAATTATTCGGCCATTTTGTGATTTAACTTCTTTGAGAACTGCCTTAAGCCTATCTTCAAATTCACCGCGGAATTTTGCACCAGCAACCATTGATCCTAAATCAAGTGTAACTATTTCTTTATTTTTTAAACTATCGGGAACATCACCAGCGATAATTCTTTGGGCTAGTCCTTCGACAATCGCTGTTTTTCCAGTTCCGGCTTCGCCAATTAAAACTGGGTTATTTTTTGTCCTCCGGAGCAAGACCTGCATTATTCGACGTATTTCTAAATCGCGTCCAATGACGGGATCAAGTTTTTCTCCGCGAGCGAGTTCAGTTAAATTAGTTGTATATTTTTCTAACACTTTATATTTATTTTCAGGAAAGGGGTCGTTAATAGTTTGTGAACCGCGGAGTTCTTTAAGAATTTCTTTGACGATTTTATAATCAACTTTAAAATTTAAAAGGACCGATTGAGCGGGAGAGGGAACGCCGATTAAGGCAAGTAGAATATGTTCAGTTGATATGAACTCATCGCTCATTCCGTCGGCCTCTTTTTGCGCACGTTCTAAAATCAGGGCAGTTTCGGCAGTACCAGAAACAGCCTGAACAGGTCCGTTGCTTTGATTAATTTTAATTCTTGGTAATTTCTTCAACTCTTTACTCGTATATTCCTCGAGCATCTCTGGGTCAATCTTCATTTTTTCAAGAATTGGCTTGATTAAGCTTTCATTCTGCTGAAGTAGGGATAGTAGAATATGAAGAGCTTCAATATTGGCCTGGCCATATGAAGAAGCTATTAGTTGCGAATTAATAATCGCCTCCTGTGACTTGTCTGTGAATTTATTGAACATATATTTAATTTAAACTTATTTTATTCTTAGCAGTCTTACTATTAGACTGCTAATTGATATCATAATATATCTTTCTTAGCTTGTCAATTTGTCTTTTTATTTATTAGTCCCCAGTTTCAGCGAATTAATTTTATCTTTTCAGTATTTAATGGTATATTATATATATTGTATACGCTAATTATTTCTTTCAGATACATATACTACGTCAAACGAATAAAATAACATATGATGCAGCATAATTTTTTGACTTATAGTGTGAAAATACTTCTTTCGCTTCTTTTTGAAATCCTTTATTTTCCGATTTGGTGGTATAGCGTTGGCCTGCTTCGGCACATAAAAAATATCTGGAATTTCTTACGGAATCAGGAACGAGAGCTCGGTTTTCATGTTTGGGCAAAAAACATTCTTGTTCCGATGTATGGTCAAACTGATTGGGCAGGGAGATTAATCAGTTTTTTGGTTCGTTTAGTCCAAGTCCTGGGCCGCGGTTTAATCTTAATAATTTGGCTATTTTTTAGTTTACTGGCTTTAATTTTATGGCTAGCACTGCCGCTCTTATTAATTGCCGCTTTATTTTTTCAAGTTTTGAAATAATTAATTTGATATGTTGACCCAAAAAACAAATGCCTCTGAAATTGTTTTTAGTCCCGATTCCTCGAGTGCGCGTCCCGGTGCTTGGTTTCTCGGTCGATTTTTATATTGGGATAAGACTTTAAAAAAATCCGTCATCGCACTTGGACGCACGCAAGAGGCAATTAATCGTTTATTAGAATTTTTAACATGGTTAATAATTTTTACTGGTTGGCTTTGCCTTGGATTTTGGCTTTTTTATAATTTTGAGGCAATTAGTGCTGATCCCCTTAGCTTGCTACTTTTTTGGAATAAAAGTAATCCGCTTATTTTAATTTTTTTGCTTTCTTTGTGGTTTGATTTATTTCTTTATTATAAAAAAAGTCAGGCGCACTTTGGGGCTAAAAAAATCGATTTTTTAAATTTTGTTAAAAGTAAAAAAACTCGCAGCTCTAAACAAACTAAATATAATGTTGTTAGCTCATATGGCTCGGGGGCCATTAAAGCGCTTGAAGACGCCTACTTATTGGCCAATAAATTAAAACAAGCAGAAGTAAACATTATTCACCTTTTTAGAGTTCTGTTAAAAGTTAAGGAGGTTCAGACTTTATTTATCCGTTTGAATGTAGATGCTAAAAAATTAGTTGAACTTATAGATCGTCGTTTGATAGTTGGGCAGTCAGCTCCCTATAGTGGCCGAAGTAGTTTAGCGGCTGATTTAGAAGAAGTTCTCATCTTAGCTTTCGTTGATGCTTATAATTTAAATCAGGACAGTATTGATGTTTTAAATTTGATTATTTTTTGTTACCAAAAAGATAAGCACTTGGCAGAAATTTTATATGAACTTGAGCTCGACAAAGATAAAATAGTAAATGCGGTTGAATGGTTTAGAGTTAATCGTCGTATGCTTGATAGTTATCATACTTATCGTCGTTTAGCGCTGCTGAAACCGGGTACGAGCATGAATCGAGCCTATACGGCAATTGCCACGCCGACGCTTGATCATTTCTCCCACGATATTACCATTCAATCAAAGTTTGGCGGAAATGATGTTTGTGTTGGCAGAGAAAAAGAAATTAACTCTATTTTTGAGGCTTTAATCGGCGGTCATAGTGGGGTCCTGTTAGTTGGTCAAATTGGAGTCGGTAAAAGCACGATTATTACTGGTTTAGCCCAGCTGATGGTCGCCGAAAAAGTACCCGATTTTTTAAAAGATAAACGTTTAGTTGAACTTGATGTTTCCCGTCTTGTTAGTGGCGCCGAAGCGTCGCAAGCTGAGGAACGATTACTGACAGCAATTAGCGAGGTTAATCGTTCGGGTAATATTATTTTGTATATTGATAACATTGAAAACTTAATCGGTATCAGCGCGGGTAGTCAGGAAAGTCTGGATTTGTCAGAAGTGCTAGCTGAGGCGCTGAGTCGAAAAAACATAATGTGTTTGGCCTCGGCTACGACCGAAAATTATGCTAAGTATATTGAGCATCGCGCCTTAGGAAATGTTCTAAGCACTATTGGCATTAAAGAACCAGGACTTAATGAGACAATCCAAATTTTAGAAAGTAAGGTCGGATTTATCGAGTCTAAGTATGATGTTTATATTGTTTATAGTGCTTTAGAGCAAGCTGTAAAAATGTCAGAACGTTATTTGCACGATAAATTTCTACCGCTCAAAGCAATTGATCTCCTTGAAAAAGCAGCCCTTATTGCGGCCAAGAATTTTCAAAATGATCCTTCAAAATATTTTTGCGGCCAAGAAGAAGTGGCGGCCGCAGTCGGCGAGTTAACGGGTATCCCTGCTAGTAAAGTAACTTTAGATGAAAGTCAAAAATTATTAAATTTAGAAGGAGAAATACATAAACGTCTAATTGGTCAAGTTGAGGCAGTTTCTGCAGTTTCTTCTAGTCTAAGAAGATCGCGCGCCCAGCTTAAAGAAGGGAAGAGGCCGATAGCCAGTTTTTTATTTTTAGGACCGACGGGCGTTGGTAAAACGGAACTTGCGAAAGCCGTCTCCGAAGTTTATTTTGGCGATGAGGATTATTTAGTTCGAGTTGATATGAGTGAATATCAATATCCTGACAGTATCCGAAAAATGATTGGCGACGTTGATGGAAACCTTGGTTATTTAACTGAAGCGGTTCGTAAAAAACCATTTTCTTTAATTTTGCTTGATGAAATAGAAAAGGCTCATCCGGATATTTTAAATCTTTTTTTACAATTATTTGATGACGGCCGCTTAACTGATGGTCAGGGTCTGACGATTAGTTTTACGGAATCGATTATTATCGCGACATCAAATATTGGTGCTCTTTATATCCAAGAGCAAATACGTGCTAAGACAAGTATTAATATTATTAAACAAGAACTGATTGATAACCAATTAAATAAATATATGCGTCCAGAGCTAGTTAATCGCTTTGACGGAATTATTGTATTTAAACCACTAAGTGAAGAAGATGTTTTAGCAATTGCGACGATTATGCTTAAGAAAATTAAGAAAAACTTGGCTGACAAGGGCATAAATTTAAAAGCTGATAAAGATGGGGTGGCTATTTTGGCGCATGAAGGTTATGATCCGAAATTTGGCGCTCGTCCACTTCGGCGCTTGCTTCAGGATAAAATAGAAGATAATATCGCTAATAAACTATTGAGTGGGGAATTAAAGCGACGCGATACGGTGCTTATAAATTCTGAAGCTCAAATTGAAGTAGAAAAAGCGGCGGCCTTATAATATTATGTTTTATTTAATAATCTTCATCTCTAGTTTGATTGTTTCCGCTATTTTAACTCTAATCGTTAAAAAAGTTGCTTTGTATTACAAAATAGTTGACGTTCCTGATTCCGGTAGTGGTAATGGGAGAAAGATACACCAAACAGCCACGCCGCTACTAGGGGGAGTCGCTATTTTTTTATCCTATTTTTTATTTCTATTTATTTTTGCGCCCCATTTTTTAGCTGGTGACCTGCATTGGTCACATTTAATCTCTTTTTTTATTGGCGCTTTAATTATTGTTAGCGGCGGTATATTTGATGATAAATATAATTTAAAACCAAGTCTCCAAATAATTTTTCCTTTATTAGCTATTGTAGCGGTAATTCTCGGAGGGGTTGAAATTCAAAAAATAACTAACCCATTTGGTACATATATTAATTTACAATCGTTCGCTTTTATCGGTCCTGTCCTAATTAGTTTGTGGCTGCTCGGCATGATGTATACGACAAAATTACTTGATGGTGTCGACGGGCTAGTCTCTGGAGTGAGTGCAATTGGTGGCCTCGTAATTTTTTTATTTACTTTAACGACAAAATATTATCAACCAGATATCGCTTTTGCCGCCATTCTTTTAGCTGGCTCTGTTTTTGGTTTTTTAATATTTAATTGGCATCCGGCAAAAATATTTTTAGGCGAAGGCGGCTCGCTTTTACTTGGTTATATTTTAGGAGTTCTAGCAATCATCTCCGGAGGAAAAATTGCAATTGCACTACTAATAATGGGTATTCCTATTTTAGACGTGGTCTGGACAATTTTGCGTCGCTTATTACAAGGAAAAAATCCTTTTCGCTTTGCCGATAAAAAACATCTCCATCATCGTCTACTGGCACTTGGACTCGGTCAAAGAAAAACAGTTTTAGTTTTTTATGCCTTATCTTTAATTTTTGGTTTAAGTGGTTTATTTCTTCAGAGCCGTGGCAAGTTTTTAGTCTTAATGTTTTTGATAGGACTAATGTTCTTGCTAGTTATATTTTTTTGGTTGCTTGATCGCCAAGCTAATAAGAACAAAAGACCCTCACTTTTACTTCATGTTTGCTGTGCGCCTTGTAGCGCCTATATAAGCCAAGCGATTTTGCAAACTAAATACGAGTTAAGTTGGTATTTTTGCAACTCAAATTTAAATACTCTGGATGAGTATAATTTACGACTTGAAGCTGTTAAGTTTGTAGCGTTAAAATATAATATCCCACTTCTGATTGAACCCTATGAGCATTTGATTTGGCAAGCTCTTGCAAAAGGACGCGAACAGGATTTAGAGCGAGGTGAACGTTGTCATTTATGTTATCGAGAAAGATTAGTTAGGGCTGCTAGACTCGCGAAGAAAAAAAACTTTAATTTTTTTAGTACCAGTCTTTTGGTGAGCCCTTATAAAGATACAAAAGTTATAAATATAATCGGAAAAGAATTGGCGAAGGAATATAACATAAAATTTCTTGATGAGAATTTTCAAGCGGATAATGGCTACCGGAAATCTCAAGAATTTGCCAAGGACTTGGGAATTTATCGCCAAAAATTTTGTGGTTGTGAGTTTTCGCTAAAGAAATAATTATGAAATTATCAAATAAATTTTTAATTTTTAGCTTTACAATAATATTTATTAGCTTATCTATTTTTGTTTCAATTACTAAGGCGGATGACCTGCTTGATTCTGACAAGGATGGCTACAGTGACGAAATTGAAATAAAAACTGGGCACTCGCCTTATAATCCGGAAAATATTGATATTAAAAAAAGTGATGTCGACGGTGATGGTCTAAGCGATTACTTCGAAATAAAGTATAAAACGGATCCTTATAATCCCGATTCAGACGCCGATGGCATAAAAGATGGCGTGGAAATTGATTTTGCTTATGATCCTTTATCAACCTCGACTATTAAATTATCTCAAAATATTAAGATTAATACTAAGGAGCAAAAGTTAACTTATTATGTCGCTGGAGTGGCCTGGAAAGAATTTACTGTTTCAACTGGCAAACCGAGTATGCCCACGCCTAAAGGAGATTTTAAAATTGTTAATAAAAGCAAGAAGGCTTGGTCAAATACTTATAAGCTTTGGATGCCGTTTTGGCTTGGCTTAGATCGTGGTCGAATTGGGATTCATGAATTACCAGTGTGGCCGAGCGGTTATCGAGAGGGAGAAAGTCATCTTGGAAAAGCTGTTTCACACGGATGTGTTCGACTGGGAATAGGGGCGGCTGAATATTTATTTAATCGAGTAGATGTTGGAACTCAAGTGACAATTGAGTAAGCACCCTTTAAATGATATAATTAAGTTAAGACATTCATTTGCTAATTTTTTTTGTTTATGTCAAAAAAAGTATTTAAATTATCGATAATTTTAGTATTATTGGCTATTGTTGTAAGTGGCTGTAGTTTGCCATGGAAAAAGAAGGCCGTTACGGCCGATTTAGTTGCTGAAGATTTGAGTAGCTCGACCATTGAAGAGCGTGCAACATCAACAAGCCAAATGAAAAAATTTGCAGATTACGAGGAGTTAAAGAAATTTTTGCAGGAAAATAATAGTTCAAGTAATCAAAAATACAGTTCTAGCGCAGCCCTTGAAAGTTCAGATTCAATCTCTTTTTCAGCGTTTTCGACCAGTAATAATCAGGCTGTTGGAGATGATGAGGCTGACATTATTAAAACTGATGGCACGTATGTTTACGCGCTTGTTCGTAATGAATTAAAAATTGTAAAAGCGAATCCGGCTGGCGAGGCGAGTGTTATTAGCACTATTACTTTTAAATCTCGTCCCCAAGATGTTTTTATTAACGGGACTAATTTAGCAGTCTTTGGCCTTGATGAGCAGATATATTCAAGCGCTCTTTCTAGAGATTTTCGTCGTCAGAATCCTTATACATTTTTTAAAGTTTACGATTTAAGTAACCCGGCCGAGCCGAAATTAATTCGTGATTTTAATTTTGAGGGAAGCTATTCTGATGCTCGCTTGGTTGGTGATTATGCTTATTTGTTTACTAATACCTATGTTAACTATATTGAAAGCGAGCCCGTGCTTCCAAGAGTAATCGAAGACGGAGCTGTTCTACCTTCTATTTGTGATTCTAGATCAAGTTCTAAATGTTTTACGCCAGATGTTTATTATTTTGACATTCCCTATAATTCATTTTATTTCGAGAATATTACCGCTATAAATATACGTGATAATAATGAGGCAATTAGAGGCCAATCATATATAATGAATGCTGGTCAAAATATATATGTTTCCCAAAATAATATTTGGCTGACTTATACCGAGACTCTTAATGAGCATGATTTAGAGCAGGCCATAAAAAGAGATTTAGTTTACCCCTTACTTCCTTCAGAGGAGCAGGATAAAATTACGAAAATAGAAGCCGCGCAAAATTATATTTTGAGCAAAAATGAAAAAAAATCGAAAGTCGCCTTGCTGGTTGATGCTTATCTAAATATGTTAAATAGTGATGAGCAAAGAGATTTTCAAGTAAAAGTAGATAATTCACTGAAACCGAAATTACTTGAAAAATCAAATGACATGGAAAAAACCATGATCCATAAAATTGCCCTTAATGGTGCTAGTTTTGAGTATCGCGGCATGGGCGAAGTAAGTGGTCAAGTATTAAATCAATTTTCAATGGATGAAAGCGGAAATTATTTTCGAATTGCAACAGCTCGCAATCCGCTAGGGTCTCGTTTATCTGATAAGCCCGAAAAATCTTTCACCAATATATTTGTTTTAGATAAAGATTTAAAAACAATTGGTATTTTAGAAAATTTAGCAACTGATGAAACCATTTATTCTGCCCGATTTATCGGTGACCGGGCATATTTAGTTACATTAAAAAAGACTGATCCACTTTATGTTATCGGACTAAGTGACCCAGCCAAGCCAATTGTTCTTGGGGCGCTCAAGATTCCGGGATATTCTAGCTATCTACAAGCGGCCGATAAAAATGGGAATAAGTTAATTGGCTTTGGTCTCGACAGTGAGATTGCCACGGACGCGAGTGTGAAAATAAAAGGTTTGAAAGTCGCTTTGTTTGACTTTAGTGACTTGGCTCAACCGAAAGAATTAGATTCATTTTTAATCGGTGATGAAAATAGTGATTCGATTGCTTTGCAAGATCATAAAGCATTTTTGTATTCAGAAGATAAGAACTTGCTAGTAATCCCAGCGGTATCTCGAGAAAATAATAAAATCGCATTTGCAGGGTCTTTAGTATTTAACATTGTCGATAACCGCTTTGTTTTGAAGGGAAAAATAGATCATTCAGAAGGTGGTAATTTTTCAAGTGCTGATTATTGGCAGGGCTTTAATTATTATGATAATACCGTGAAGAGAAGTTTATATATCAATGATAATCTTTTTACCTTTTCAAATAAGTTTTTAAAGATTAATAGCCTAAGCAATTTAAGTACAATTAAAAACGTAATATTGACTAGTGGCGGGAATGATTATACTATTAGCCC
>JBBSAU010000029.1:0-8876 GCA_038251925.1 Patescibacteria group bacterium
ACCTTTTTTATTTCCCAAATTTTAAGTATAATATAGGTATATGAAAAAAATTCTTTTTGTATCAATTATTATCATTCTGATTGCTAGCGGTTTTTGGGTCTATTTTAGACAAGTGCAGAAGGAATCGGCTAGCGAGCAATTAGTTTTAGAGCAAACACTGCTTATTTCTCGTCAGTATGTGGCTTTACGCTATCGAACTGATAATATTCTCTCAACCATTCCTAACAGCTCTAATTATGAGGTTTGGAATCAGGAAATGACATCAATTATTAAAGATTGGAATATATTGGAAAAGGACGCACTTGTTTTAGAGGGCTCTGCTCAAACATTATCTATTAGCAAGGCTAGTCTTGATTTTAAGTTAGTTCACGATGCTTTAGCCTTTGACAAACAAGAAGTAACTGATATTTTTGATAAAGCTCCAGCGGGAAAAAAAATCTTAACTCTAGCTAAACAATTAGGTATCGATGCTAAGCGCGCCAGTCTAATTCTTCAACAAGCTCAAAATGAATTGACGGCGGATGCTTGGAATGATGCAGGAAATAGTCTAAAAAAATTGGAAACCGCTGCGACGCTAATCAAGGATGGTGCTAAAATTGGCGGATTCGTTGGAGGAATTGCTCTTACTGGCGGCTTATCGGCTGTATCAGCCGGCACAACTCTAGCTAAAGTGACAGTTGTGGTGACTGGTGCGGATTTAGTTCTAGAGGTCAGTGACGATGCTTCAAAAATTGCTTTAGGAGATGATAATAAAATATCTAAAATTATTAGCACGGGACGGGTAGTGACTGAGCCCTTGGCTACTATTTTAACTATTTCTGATATTCCCGTAAAACTTAAAACCGGTTATGAAAAATTTAACGTAGCCATGATTGCTCTTGAGCAATTTAATGGTGTTGTTCAGGAAGGAAAAATGATAGGGGTAGCATTGCCAGTTTATCAGCCAGCTAAGAAATTTCAGCTTATTGCTAAACATAAAGCACCGGTTTATGTATCTGTTATTGAAAAAGACAAGCTTGATGATTGGCTAGCCGAGGAAGGAGTCAAATTCGAAGAGGGAGCCAAACCAGAAGATAAGGAGCCCGTCGTTCCTTCGGAAAAACAAGAACCCATTTCAGAAAAACCAGAAACAGTTATAGCGCCACCAGCCGATGCTCTTAAAACTACTCCCGAGCAGGAAAATAAAGCAGTGGAATCAAATAAAGAAATAGAAAATTCAAATAATTCAGCTTTACCCGCTGAAAGTAATTCTGCCGAAGGAGTTGCTAAGGATTTTTCTTTAATAATGAAGCCAGCGGAGCCGACTAATGATTGGCAAGCAGCCATTAAATTATTTTTGTTTTCCAAGGCTCCTATAGTAGTTAAAAATAATGTATTTAGCGCTAATTATTCTGGTCCTTTTTCTTCGCTGCAGTTTATTGGTAGTGGCGATATCCGTATTAGTGGCAAATATGATAAAAATACAGGAATATTATTCGGGACACATTATCGTAAATATGAGGGGAGTTATAAAGACAAACCACAAACGCTAATTTATAGCGGGACTTTTAGCCAGAAAATTTTAGCGACTGATCTTAGTGCAAGAATTAAATTTAGCGGGACTACTGAATCGACTAGCCTGGATGGCAATGGTAAACCCTATACGACTAAAAGTGAATCAGGAGTTTTTATTGAATATAATATCAAGTAGACATAACAATAAATTAAAATTAAATACTAATCTTTTTTAAATATGTTACCTTTCACTATTAAAATGGGTGGGCGAGCGGGCGCTGGTATTGCATCAGCTGGCTTAGAGTTGTCAAAAATAGCTTCTCGTTCTGGTTATTACACGTTTGATTATATTGAGTACCCCTCAATTGTTCGCGGTGGCCATAACGTAACGCAAACAACTTTTTGCGATGAGCTGATTAGTTCTCAAAGACAAGACGTTGATTTTTTAATTGCGCTTGATGAGGAAACGGTTAGCAGGCATGTTCACGAGTTAAAGGTTAATGGAATTTTACTTTACGATAGTGATTCAGAAATTAATATTAATAGTCAGCCTTCAGAAATAAAAATAATTCCAATTCCTCTCCATACCCTGGCGCGCAGAAGTAGTGGAAATATTGTCATGATAAATACGGTTGCTATTGGCGCTGCCTTATGTTTACTCGGAGGGGATCTTAAACATTTTAAAGATTTATTATCAGAACAGTTTTTAAGTAAGGGACAAAAAATATTAGACAAGAATTATGCGGCCGCTGAGGCTGGCTTTAAATATGTTGAAGAAAATTTTAAGGACTCGGCTATAAAAATATTAATTCAAAGAGAAAAAGTTGAGCCAATGATTGTTATAAATGGAAACGAAACTATTGCTCTCGCCTCGATTGCCGCCGGTATGCAATTTGCGTCAATTTATCCGATGACCCCAACCTCAAGTATCCTTCAAGTTTTAGCCCCGCTTCAAGAAGAATTTAATTTTATTTATAAGCAACCAGAAGATGAGATTTCGGCCATTAATATGGCGATTGGAGCATCATTTGCTGGTGCAAGAGCTTTAACGGCTACAGCGGGCGGTGGTTTTTGTCTTATGTCAGAAGGCTATGGGCTAGCGGCCATGACGGAAACACCCCTGGTAATTGTTGTTGGTCAGCGCCCGGGACCAGCTACTGGGCTTCCGACTTGGACAGGACAGGGGGATGCTCAATTTGTTCTTCACGCGCATCAAGGTGATTTCCCGCGGATTGTTTTAGCGCCGGGAGATATTAAGGAAACATTTGATTTTACCATGCAGGCTTTTAATCTGGCTGACAAATATCAGACTCCAGTCATAATTTTAGTTGATAAACATATTTGTGAAAGTCACCAGAGTGTTCCCATGTTTGATTATTCAAGCTATAAAGTTAATCGTGGTAAATTTACAAAGGAATATATTAGTGATTATGCTAGATACGCTTTAAGCGATGACGGTATTTCTTTGCGCACCCCGGCAGGATCTGGCAATCACGTGCTGGCCAATTCCGATGAACATAATATTTACGGCTACTCTAACGAAGAAACTAAGCCTTGTAATGAGCAAATGGAAAAAAGAATGAAAAAGTTAGTTACTTGTGAAAAAGAAGATATGTCAGAACCAATTTTGTATGGGCCGAAAAATAGTGACTTAACTATTGTTTCCTGGGGGAGTAATAAAGGCGCAATTTTAGAGGCCTTAAAGGAATTTAATAATGTAAATTTTTTATGTTTAACTTGGCTTAGTCCTTTCCCAAAAGATTCACTTACTAAAGTTTTAAAAGGAGCTAAGAAAATATTAAATATTGAATGTAATTTTTCGGCTCAAGTAGGAGCTTTGATTACTGAGAAAACGGGAATTATTTTAGAAAATAATTTTTTAAAGTATGATGGTCGCCCCTTTTTTCCGGAAGAGATTATTAAAAAAATAAAAGAACTAATATGAACCAGCGTGATTTTTCTACCCCCAATATGTGTAACTGGTGTCCGGGTTGCGGCAACTTCGGAATCTGGTCGGCTTTTAAGCGGGCCGCAGAAATAGAGAACTGGGATAATTATAATACTGCTCTCGTCGCCGGTATCGGTTGCCATGGACATATTGGTAATTTTATTAATCTAACAACTTTTGAAGGTTTGCATGGTCGTCCAGTTCCAGTGGCATCGGGAGTAAAAATGGCCAATCATAAACTTAATGTTTTTGTCTTTACTGGGGACGGAGATTGTTTGGCTGAGGGCGGAAATCATTTTATTAATGCAGCTAGACGAAATCAAAATATTACAATTATTATTCATGATAATGCTATTTATGGTTTAACGACTGGCCAAACATCTCCGCGCTCTCCGAAAGGATATAAATCCAAATCAACTCCAGGCGGAAATATTGACGAGCCGCTCAATCCCTTACTGCTTGCTTTGGCCTCAGGCGCAACTTTTTTAGCGCGCGTTTATTCTGGCGATATAGTTAGCTTGACGGATATATTAATTAAAGCGAATAAGCATGAAGGTCTTTCGGTAATTCAAGTATTACAACCTTGCGTTACCTTCAATAAAGAATATAGTCATATTTTTTATCAAGAAAATATTTATAGTCTAGATAAAAATTATGATGTGACTGATAAATCGGCCGCCTTCTCTAAAATTTTGGAATGGGGAGAGAAAAGTATTCCGGTTGGCATTTTTTATCAAGTTAAATCAGAAAGTTGTGAAAGCCAAATTCCGCAAATTAAAAAACAAAGTTTAGTTTCTAGAGAAGCAAGCACCAAAAATATTGATGAATTTTTAAAGCAATATATATGACAAAAAATATTCTTATTGTTTATGCTAGCAACTCTGGGTCGACATTTTTGGTGGGAGAAATAATCGCCAAAACTTTAAGTGAGAAATATAAGGTTGATCTAAAAAAAGCGTCTGATACTTCAGCTGACGACCTGGAGAAATATGATGTGATTATTTTAGGCTCTCCAAGCTGGAGCGTGCTCGGTAAAGAGGCTTTTCCGCAGGAAACCATGTTGGCTTTTATGGAAAGATGCGTGGACAGAAAATTCTTAGATAAACAATGCGCCGCTTTTGGTTGCGGAGATTCGGCTTATACTCTTTTTTGTGGAGCGGTCAATCAATTAGAAAGATTTATCATGCAAATTAAGGGAAGGAAGATAATGGAATCGCTTCGAATCGACGCTTATTATTTTAAACTCAAGGAAAACGAAGAACTGGCGAAACAGTGGGCTGGCGAACTACTTAAAAAGATAGTTTAAAATAAAAGACGTATTAAAGTACGTCTTTTTTGTTTTAATCAATTTTGTAATTATTGTATCCGGATTTGACTTTTGTTAATAATGGGTATATACTCATTATAGACATTAGATAAAGGCCGAATTGTCTATTATAAATATTCTAATAATAATTATATGCCAAAAATGAATGGGACTGGTCCAATGGGCCAAGGCGCCATGTCAGGACGTGGTCGAGGAAATTGTAAATCAGGAGAAAGAATGTTTTGGTGTGGCCGTCGATTAGGTGTTAATGCTAGAAAATCCGCTGATTCCCCTGAAGATCAATTAAAATTTTTAGAGGAAGAAGAAAGGGTATTAACAGAAGAACTTGAAGCTATTAAAGCTGAGAAGAAGGCTTTAAATGAGCAAAAATAAAGAAAGCTTAGGAAACGGCCTCTTTATTAAAAAGGGGCCGGGCAGCTTTCTTTTGTGGTTAGAAAATAGCAAATCTGCTATAATTTTTAATATATATGCCTAGACCGAAACTTTGTCGCAAAATTGAATTTAATCCCGATATTACTTATTTTAAGCCTCAAGGAGTCCCTATGAGAAATCTTGAAGTTGTTGATCTTAATATCGAAGAAATTGAAGCTTATCGCCTGCGCTATTTAAAAAACTTAGATCAACAGGCAGCCGCAAAAAAAATGAAAATTTCTACTAGCACTTATCAGAGAATAATATATTCTGCCTATACAAAAATTGCCGACGCTCTAATTAATGGAAAGGCAATTAAAATAATTAAATAATTAATCAATAAATTTATGGAAAATATAATAAATCAAGAAATAATTCCGATGCCAAGGATTGGCGATCCCGCCCCCACGTTTAAAGCCGTAACTACCCAAGGTGAAATAAATTTTCCAGCTGACTATAAAGATTCTTGGGTGATTCTTTTTAGTCATCCAGCTGATTTTACCCCTGTTTGCACTTCTGAATTTATGACTTTTGCTAGTCAGGAGGAAAAGTTTAATCAAGCTGGTTGTAAATTAGTTGGTCTGTCGATTGATGGCCTCTATAGTCATATCGCCTGGCTTAGAACAATCAAAGAAAAAATCGAATATAAGGGCATGAAAGATGTTGAAGTTAAGTTTCCTTTAATTGAAGATATTACCATGGAGGTTGCTAAAAAATATGGAATGATTCAGCCAGGAGAAAGTAACACCAAGGCCGTGCGAGCAGTTTTCTTTATTGACCCTAAGGGAATAATTCGAGCAATTATTTATTATCCTTTAAGTTTGGGTAGAAATTTTGATGAATTATATCGAGCTTTAATAGCCATGAAAGCTGCTGATAAATTCTCAATCGCTACTCCCGCAGACTGGTATCCAGGCGACGATGTTATTGTTCCAACGGCTGGTTCATGTGGCGTAGCCAAGGAAAGAATGGATGTCAAATCTGATATTCATTGTTATGATTGGTTCTTTTGTACAAAAAAGATTAGTAAAGAAGATATAGAGAGCGAGGTAATCAGTAAATCGTAATAGAATATTAAATATTAAAAAAAACCAAATGCGTAAAAAATTTTTTGCCTCAATCGTTAATATTTTAACATTGTGTTTTGTCATCGGGCTGGTCAGTATTTACTTCATAAATCGACCACAGTGGATGGGCTATATTATGATTCTCTTGGGAGTTCTTTGTCTAATTTCCCTTATGCCCTTTAAAATCAAGATAAAGAGTGTTATGCCTGATATATTTTTTGGCGTAATTGATAATGGAATATTGGCAGTTTTAGCAATATTTGGTGGTCATTTTGCAGGTGTAACGGGCGCAATCCTTGGTGGTGTTATTGGTAATGCGATGACAGACGGCATAGCTGGTATTTTTGAAGGACAAATGGCGGAAAAATTAAGATTAAGATTTATCTCGGAAGAAAGGACTATGTTAAAATCATCGGTTGGTAAAATGGCTGGTTGTCTTTTTGGTGCCGGAGTGATTTTAGTGATTGATAGCATTGTTAAGTTCTAATTGGACAATATAAATTCGTTAAAAAGGAGCCATTTGGCTCTTTTTTTTAAATGAAAGAAAAGATTGATTCATATTGTATAACAATTGAAAGGTCGTCTTAATAAATAATTTTTAAATAAAAATATATGAACACTAAAAAAATATTATACTCCGCTTTATCTCTAGTTGTTATCAGTGGCGTTGGCTTAGTAATCGCTAATTCCGCCTTTGCTTATCAAGGAGACCCAAGTGTTAAGGGTCCAAATTATAGCGAAGAAAGGCACGCTGCGATGGAAGTGGCCTTTGATAATAATGACTACGCTGCTTGGTTAAATTTAATGACTGGCAAAGGTAGAGTTACGCAAATAGTAAATAAAGATAATTTTAGCCAATTTTCTGAAGCACATAAATTAGCCGAAGAGGGTAAAGTGGCCGAAGCGGCTGCTATTCGGACAAATCTAGGCTTGAACCAAGGAAATCATCAGGGGATGAGAACTGGTGCTTGCCAGGGAGGATCAGCTGGCTCTCATCAGGGAATGGGTCGTGGTCGAAACATCAAGTAATCATTGGTCAATAAGCCCCCGTTGAATTAAATGGGGGCTTTTGTGAAATATTTAAATAAGCTAATAAGGAAATACGGGTCAATATATGTTAAACTTAAGAATATGGAAGAGCTAAGCGAATTAAGTGATGAGGAGCTAGTTGATTATGTGCGCACAAAAGACCAAGAAGTCTACCGTGTGCTTGTTTTAAGATACCAGGAAAAATTGATAAGATATGCTAAGTACTTAACTCGCGACGAGATGAAAGCGGCTGACGTAGTTCAAAACTCATTTATTAAGGCATACATCAATTTAAATAATTTTAAAAACAAACTTAAATTTTCTAGTTGGGTTTATCGTATCGTTCATAACGAGGCAGTAAATGAATTAAAGCGATACAAACACGAGTTGCCTATTTTAGATGATATGGACTTTGAGAGTAATGAAAGTATTGAGAATGACTTTATTAAAAAAGAAGAGAAGAATGAGGTAAGAAAATGCTTGTCGAAATTGCCACTTAAATATTCCGAACCTTTGACCTTACTATTTTTAGAAGAAAAATCATACGAAGAAATTAGCGATATTTTACAATTACCAATTGGAACGGTTGGAACAAGAGTAAATAGAGCAAAAAAATTAATGAAAAAAATATGTCAAACAAATTGAATCTAAATATCAGCGAGAATGTGATGTCTCAAATAAAAAAGGAGCGAATAAAGATGAAGCCTAAATGGTATTTTTTGCTTGGCTCGATTTCTCTTATTATCGGCGCAGTTGCCCTAGTAATTATTTTGGTCTTTTTGATAAGTTTAATAAGCTTTTCTCTACGTTCTCACGGACCGATGGGTGAAATTCGTTACCAGCAGTTATTATCAAGCTTCCCCTGGTGGGCACTTATATCAGCCGCGTTAGGTTTTGCTTTGGGGATTTTCTTAATTAGAAAAAATCATTTTTCATATCGAAAAAACTCACTGTATATAATTGTTGCCTTGGCTTTTGTAATTTTTTTATCTGGTTTCATCATAGACTATCTTGGTCTGGATAATATGTGGATGAAAAGGGGTCCGATGAAAGCTTTGTACGGACAGCACAGTGAGCGGGGCTTAATGGGCCCGGGAAACCGTGTAAATTTTAAATAATTGACTTTAGAATTAAGATGTTATACTATATCAATATATATTGATATAGTTAAAATTAATTAAACATAAGATATGTTAAAGTCATTTAAATCATCTGAAGATTTCGCGTCATTTGCAAACGAGAATCACTTACTAGTGGTTGATTTTTTTTCAACTGATTGTCCGCCTTGTGAAAAATTAGCGCCAATTTATGAGCGATATGCTAGTGCTTATCCAGAAATTAAATTTATTAAACTTTTTCGCCAAGAGAATCGTGAATTGGCGACTTTTTTGAATGTAAATTCTTCGCCTACCGTCCTTTTTTTCAAAAATGGGCGTTTACTTGATAAACGTTTGAGCGGCGAAATTAGTGAAGGGGACTTCAAGCAAGCATTGATCAGCCTTGATTTCATCAAAACGAGCAGCGAAATTTCAGAAAAGAATATTGTTGAAACCAGAGATTTATTAATAATTGGTAGCGGGCCCGCTGGTCTGAGCGCGGC
>JBBSAU010000030.1:0-8659 GCA_038251925.1 Patescibacteria group bacterium
AACAAACGACTCGACCTCGTCGAGTTAAACGTAGATTTAATTTCTATTTATCGCTTACTAAAACGATAACGAGATTGAATCTTTATTAACTTCATAACCCCGAGAATTTCTTGGGGTTTTTTATTTTACTCTATACGACTCCTTAATTTGATATTATAATATAAAGATAATTACGAAATCATCAATATGACTCAAAAGATTGAATTTCATCTCTCTGCCAAAACGATCACCTCTTTGATTTTAATTGCCTTAATAGCTCTTTTAATTTGGAAGCTCTCGGTTGTTATAATTTTAGTTATCACGGCTTTAATGTGCGCAGCGGCGCTAAACCCTCTTGTCGATTGGCTAAATAAAAAGGCGCGCCTTCCTCTAAACCTGGCCGCCGCTTTAGTTATTGTTTGCTTAGTTCTACCTTTAATTTATATTTTAATATCAGTCATCCCAACTTTTGTAAATGAGCTTCCTAAAATCATGACGGCGATTTCGGCAACTCTAAATTCATATACCTTTCTCCCTGTCGAAATTAGAAACTTAAACATTTCACAATATTTCCAAAATAACACTTCCTATATTCTTAGCTCAACCTCACTAGTGACGGATTTCTTTTTTCAAACCATTACTTTAATATTTTCCATTTTCTACATGTTGGTTGATGGTGAGCGCTTACATAAAATGGTTGGCTCATTAATTCCAAATCGTGATCGTAAAAAAATTGAATCAATTTCTCTTGAACTGGCAAAAATCAGCGGTCAATATATTCGAGGAAATTTATTAATTTCTTTAATCTGTACTGTAATCCTTTTTGCGGGGCTGATGATTTTAAATGTTCCCTATGCCTTACCCCTGGCAATTTTTGCCGGTATTTTTGACATGTTGCCTTTAATTGGAAGCACGATTGGAGCCATCCCGGCAATATTAATCGCCCTTTCTATTTCCCCTCTTAAAGCTCTTCTGGTAATTATTGTTTTTGTTGCCTACCAAGTATTTGAAAACAACATTCTTTCACCAATTGTTTATAAGCAGGTTTTAAATTTAATTCCCTTTCTGAGTTTCATCGCTGTTATAATCGGCTCCATTCTTTTTGGAATTGCCGGGGCCTTTTTAGCTCTACCAATCGCCGCCGGAATACCAACAATCTTAAACTACGTAAAGAACCGACAGTAAAAATACTTGTCAAAATTTAAATCATTTGATATTATCAATTTTGTTACGCGCCTATAGCTCAGTTGGTAGAGCGGCTCCCTTTTAAGGAGATGGTCGCAGGTTCAAATCCTGCTGGGCGCACAAGAAAAATAAGTCTAAATAGACTTATTTTTTGTTTTCTAATCTCAAGTTATTACGCTTGACATAAATACTAAAATATATTATAATTTTTAGTTACCAGAACTTTAAAAAAATCTCTAACCCAAAAAACAATAAACATGTTAAAAAACACCCTAATTTCCGAAGATCAAAAAGCATTCGAAATTTTCGAGAACAAACTTCGCACTGATGCGAAAGACGAAGTGATCAAAAAGGCTATCGCCCACAAAGCCCACATAATATATATATTTATGGGCATAATCATGTTAATTTTAATCGCACTTCTCTGGCCATCAATTCGAGTTTATTTTTCCCACATCGTTCAATTGATATTTTTGTATTCATTAATTGCCATATTCATGCTCACTATTGTGGCGGGACTGCCCTGGCATATTGCTCAAGCATTTCGCGTCAAAGAAAACGCGAATTTCAAAATTGCAGTATCAAATAAAATGGTTGAATTAGCTAAGGAACAATTAGTTTTAATTCCCGAGACAAGATTGGCTGCAAACAAAGAAGTCGAGCAAATAAATAAAGATCTGATTGACTACCAGCAAGACTGTGAGAAGGATTTACAAAATCAAGAAAGAATACTTGACCAGCTCGAACACGCTGAAATGAATTTAAAAAAATTTGTTTCGAAAATAAAAAATATCTGAAACAATGAATTAAGCTTAAAATCAAACCGCCACCCAGCGGTTTTTTATTATGTTTAGCTATTAATTAGAACTTTTTATTTCAAGCTCTTCCCAAAATTAAATAAATACCTTATATTGTTATTAGCCATGCCGACTTAGCTCAGCTGGTAGAGCAGCTGTCTTGTAAACAGCAGGTCGTCGGTCCGAGCCCGACAGTCGGCTCCAAATAAAAAGAATAGGAAGCACTGAAAAATAGATTCTCAGTGTTTTTTATTTCTACTTAACGTTTAGAGCTGATAATGTCAATAGCTTATAAATAGTTAATAAATAGTTAATAAAATATCCTTGAAAAATAGATACAAATAAGATAAGCTTACAGCAATGATTTATCACGAATAATCTATGACAAATGATCAATTAATCGAAAAGATTCCGCCTCACAGCCTTGAAGCTGAAGAATCCCTACTAGGATCGCTCTTGATAGACAAAGACGCAATTATTAAAGTGGCTGATAATATCATGCCCCAAGATTTTTATAAAGATGCCCATAAAATAATTTTTGAAACGATTAAGGAACTATATGGCAATCAAGAACCGATAGATATTATTACTCTCTCTAATCGTTTGGAAGAAAAAAAGAAAATGGCAGTTGTCGGTGGTCGTTCATATCTCGCCCATTTATCAAACGTCGTTGCCACCTCAGGAAACATTGTTCAATACGCAAATATTATTCAACGAAAAGCTACTCTTCGCCGTCTGCAACAAGCGGCGGCTGAAATTTCTTCAATGAGTTTTAATGAAGAAAGAGAAATTGACGAAATTCTTGATGAAACCGAAAAAAAAGTTTTTGGAGTTTCTCGCAAATATTTAAAAAATGCTTTCGTGCCCATTGATACTTTACTGACCTCAGCGTTTGACCGTATTGATGACCTTCATAAATACAGCGGCAAACTAAGGGGTCTTTCCACTGGCTTTCCTGACCTTGATCATCTTTTAGCTGGTCTACAAAAATCTGATCTTATTATTCTCGCTGCGCGTCCCTCGGTTGGAAAAACGTCCTTCGCCCTTGATATTGCTCGCCAAGCGGCCATTAAAAGCAAAGAGGGGGTCGGAATATTTTCTCTGGAAATGAGCAAAGAGCAATTAGTTGATCGTATGCTTTGCTCCCAGGCCAACGTTAGTTTATGGAAAATGCGCACTGGAAATTTATCAGATAAAGAAGACGATAACGATTTCGCGCGTATAGGAGAGGCAATGGGTAAGCTCGCGGAGGCACCAATTTATATCGATGATTCTGGAACCCTTTCAATAATGGAAATTCGCGCTAAAGCCCGCCGCTTACAAATGGAAAAAGGCCTGGGCTTAATTATAATCGATTATTTACAATTAATGGAAGGCCGAGGTAAATATGGTGATAATCGTGTTCAAGAAATCGCCGAAATCAGTCGTGGACTCAAATCGATTGCCCGTGAACTCAATATTCCCATCCTAGCGCTCGCTCAGCTATCCCGTGCCGTTGAGGCAACCCATCCCGCTATACCAAAATTGTCTCATTTACGCGATTCTGGTTCAATTGAGCAAGATGCGGACATTGTTATGTTTATTTACCGTAAGGCCGCTGATAGAGGTTTTAACCCCGCTGATTTGCCCATTGATGAACGTTACAAGGCCGAAATTCATATTGCCAAACACAGGAATGGTCCAACTGGCAAAGTTGATTTATATTTTGATGAAAATACTGTTAGTTTCAAAAGTCTTAGCAAAATGCCCGGCGCCAATGCGCCCGTTGAATTCTAATTAATTACTTATAATAAACCCGAGTAACGGGTAAAATATCTATGTTTAGTAAATTAAAACAGTTCCAAGATTTACGTAGCCAAGCTAAAACCATGCAAAATGCACTCGCCCAAGAATCGATTACTGAAGAAAGAAATGGCGTAAAAGTTGTTCTTAACGGCAATATGGAAGTAACCGCCCTAACTCTAAATGAGAGTCTTTCTAAAAGTTCACAAGAAGAAACATTAAAAACTTGCTTTAATGACGCACTTAAAAGAGCGCAAAGAATTATGGCCAAGAAACTTCAAGATATGGGCGGTATCCCAGGAATGAACTAATTAATAAATTATTCAATGAGATATCCAAAAGCTATTCAAAGTTTAGTTGAAAAGTTATCTGCGCTACCGAGCGTTGGCCCAAAAACGGCTGAGCGTTATGCTTTTTATTTACTTCGTCAAAGTGACGAAACTTTAAATAATCTAGCTAGTGCCATCTCCGAACTTAAAGCCAAGACAACACTCTGTGGTTCTTGCCAGGCGATTACTGAAACTAATCCCTGTCCAATTTGTAGTGATTTAAATAGATCAAATGATATTCTCTGCGTTGTTGAAAATACTCAAGATTTATTATCAATTGAGGCAACTCGACAATTTAGCGGAAAATATTTTGTTCTCGGCGGACTCATTAATACTATTAATGAGGTTAAACCAGATGATTTGAATATTGATAAATTAATTAAAAAAATCAAAAAAGATCAAACCAAAGAAATAATTTTAGCCCTTAACTTTACTTTGGAAGGCGAAACTACTTCGCTCTATCTTGGAAAACTTTTACGTGATCACCTAAAAATAACTAGGCTCGCCAAAGGCTTGCCGGCAGGATCTGATCTGGAATACGCTGATGAAATGACACTCACCAGTGCTCTGAAAAATCGTAATGAAATTAAGTAGTTTTAATAAAAATAAAAAAGGAGGTAATAATGATAACTGGATTAACTATAATTGCACTTCTATGTGCATTTATAATCTTTTCTTTCATTGGCCTCTTTCACGGGCCAATTGGAAAATGGATGGAAGTAATCCGTTTCTATTTAAGGGGTCTTCGTCCAACGCACCGAAATTTGAAGAAACTACCGAAAACAAGTCGCCAATTCTATTTCGTATTACGACATCGACGAGGTTTACTGAAAATTAAGCTTTTCAAAAACTTTCATCAAAATCGAGAAAGAAGATTAGCTAAAAGGCACGAACGTCGCGCCCACAGAAAATTATGTCAAAAAAAGTCCGTTCCCCTCAATTAGAGAAACGGACTTTTAAATTTTTAAAAACGAAATTTAAGCGATACTGACAATCTTCAGGGCAGTAAACTGCTGACGATGGCCGACAGTTTTTTTATAACGAGTTTTATTCTTATACTTAACGACAGTTACTTTTTTTCCTTTAGCGGTCTCGATAACTTCGGCTTCAACCTTTTCTCCAAGAGACGGTTGGCCCAACTCTAATTTAGCGCCATCAGCGATTAAAAGAGTCTCTAGTTTAACGGTTTTACCATTTTCAGCTTCTAATTTTTCAACTTTAACCGTGTCGCCAACAGATACTTTATATTGTTTGCCTCCGGTCTTAATTACTGCAATTTTTGCCATAAATTTAATTAAATTAACATTTCTGCTTAACATTTATAAATAATAACAGATATTTGAAAAATGTCAATAAATAAGTTATAGTTAACTCAGAATTAAGAAAATATAATCTTTACAAATATGCCAAAATTCATTATTACAGGTGGCCAAAAATTAAACGGAGAAATTTCGGTTGGGGGCGCTAAAAATAATGCCCAAATTATGATTCCCGTTGCCCTTCTCTCCACTGAAACAATTACTCTAAAAAACGTCCCCATAATTGATGGAGTTGAAAAATCCCTAGAATTACTTCGTGATTTAGGAGCAGAAATAATTGAGGGTGATCATCAATTAGAAATTAATACGTCCAAAATTAATAAAAATGAACTAGATAAGCAAATCGCCGATAAATTTCGAACTTCGGTAATGTTTGTCGGTCCGATTCTCGCTCGACTCGGTGAAGTTAAATTCCCTCACCCGGGTGGCTGCGTTATTGGAGCTGCCGGCAGACCAATAGATTTATTTCTTGAGGGCTTCGAAGCCCTAGGTGCAAAAGTTGAAATTAAAGATAGATATTATCATATCCGTGCCAAAAAATTAAAAGGGGCGGAATTCTTTTTTACAACTATGGCTGTAACCGGAACTCAAAGCATGCTTATGACCGCCTGCCTCGCTGAAGGAAGAAGTGTTTTACGTAATTGTGCCATGGAACCGGAAGTCATTGCCTTGGCTGATTATTTAAACTCCCAAGGAGCAAAAATTTCTGGAGCCGGTACACCAACCATAATTATTGAGGGAGTTGAAAAATTAAGTGCTGGAATTTGTGAAATTATTCCAGATAGAATTGAAACGGGATCATTCGCCTTAATGGCCGCCGCGACTAATTCGGAAATAAAAATTACTAATTGCAATCCTGAACATATTCTCAGTCTCTTAACTATTTTTGATAAAATCGGTGTTAACTACGAAAAAGGGCAGGATTATCTTCTGATGAAAAAATCCGAGCATATCAAAGCTTACAATCTTAAAACTCATGAATACCCTGGATTTTCAACTGATCTCCAATCTCCTTATGTAGTCTTAATGACTCAAGCTCATGGCTCCTCACTAATTCAAGAAACTATTTATGATCGCCGCTTAATCTGGACAGATATGCTTTCGCAAATGGGGGCCGCTATAACTATGTGCGACCCGCATCGAATAGTAGTTAATGGCCCAACTTACCTCTACGCCAAAAAACTAATTAGCCCTGATATTCGCGCGGGAATTGCCTTGGTTATTGCCGCTCTAATTGCCGAAGGCGCAACTGAAATTGATAATATTTATCAAATTGACCGTGGCTATGAACAGCTAGACCTTCGCTTAAAAAAACTGGGCGCTCTTATTGAACGAGTCGATTAAATTATTTATGTCTAAAAAATTCCGAGATTTTCTTTTTATTTTGTTCATTATTATTTTTATAATAATGACGATTGGTATTTCATTATATGCCTCGGGTTATAAATTTAATCTTAGCTGGCCAATTAAGTTTAATCGCTTGCTCCAAAAAACCGGCATGCTAGCCGTCGCTACTAAACCGACCCGAGCGACGGTATTTTTAAATGATAAAATTCAAAATGATTCATCCTTAAAACCTTGGAAAAAAGATTATGTGGTTACGCCAGCTAAAATTAAAAATCTTTTGCCTGGCGAATATGAGTTGCGCGTTGAGGAAGACGGCTATTGGCCGTATAAACAGAAAATAAGAATTAATTCTGGTGAAACAACTTTTGTCGAAGACGTTATTCTCTTCAAAGAAAATATACCTCTACAAATCTTAGCCACACCGCTTGATTCGCTCTCGATCAGCCCGGATAAAAAATATCTTTACGTGAACCAAGCAAGAAAAGTAATAACTTTAAAAACCGAACTAACACGGGATTTAATTTTTAGCGGTAGCTCAACTGCAACTTGGCTCAAAAATAATAAAATTTTCGTCGACGGCATTATTTTCGATCCTAGCCGTGATAATAATGACATTGACTATTTTAAGACTATCGGAACGGGCGCAACTAATTTATATTTTGACGATGCCAGCGGAAAGATTTTTTATCAAAATAAAGATTCAATTAATCAGCTCGAAACAAATAATAGAACCAGCTCTCTGCTCACAAGCGGCTCTACTTATTTAGGGTATCTCCCGGGCTCGGATAAGTTGTTCACGCTTGAAAATATTAATAATGTAACATTTTTAAACTCCTATTCTCTTAGAGATTTTAAAAGAGGAAATAACTGGACTTTGCCAAACTCCGGTCATTATACGTTCATTAAAGATATAAATAGTCGTCTCGCTATATACGACGATATCAATAAAACGTTTTATCTATTTAACAGCAGCGATATAAGTAGCGGTCCCTTAACAATCAGAAACATTAAAACCTGGACTGTCCAAAATGATCAATCATTAATCTATACAGACGGCTTCGATATATATGAATTAAATTTTCAAAACGGTCGCAGTGATTTAATCACGCGACGCGGCGAAGAAATTAACGAACTTATCTGGAATAATTCTGATAATTATTTAATATTTTCTACAGCGACGTCTCTAAATGTTTTAGACTTTAAAAATCAAAACACAACCTTATTATTTAATGCCGAACAGATATCTTCGCCGATTTTCGATGAAAAAAATAATGATCTTTATTTCTGGGCAAAAATCGGCGATCAAGAAGGAATTTATAAAATGCTACTGCAATAAATATTTTTAAATTCTAAAAAACACCAATTTTATATATTGGTGTTTTTATTTTAGATGTATTTTATTTGGTGCTTAAATCATTTATTAATTGCTGCAATTCACTTCCAATCTCTTCATTCTTAAGGCCAATTTTGAGAGTAGCTTTAATAAAATTAAATTTATTACCTGTATCCAACCATTCACCAATAATTTTTTTACCATAAAGAGGAATCCCCTGCTTAAGCATTTCATCATAAGCATCGGCCAGGCGTATCTCGCCGGACTTACCAGTTTTCATAGTTGCCAGTATTTTTAGAACATCGGGGGTAATAACATTAATACCAACCTGAACTAAATTAGAAGGCGCTTCACCTACTTTTGGCTTTTCAATAAATTGTTTAATCTCATAAATGCCGCCCCCTAAATCATTACCCCCAATTACGCCAAATTGACTGACCTCGTTTGGCTTTACCTCAGACAAACCGATTATAGTCTTGCCATACTTTTCGTAAGCCTCAATGACTTGAGTCACCGGCGAGATCTCTGCGTCATAGAGAGTATCGCCAAACATTATTAAAACTGCCTCATCCTCATTAACTAAGTGGG
>JBBSAU010000031.1:0-8467 GCA_038251925.1 Patescibacteria group bacterium
AATTACGAGAATACGTTTCTTCATCTCACTTCGAACGACGTTCCAAATATAATTAACAATCGTATAAATAGCAATCGGACGAAGTTCATCTTCAAGATCGCGAACAGAAAAACAAATTAACTGATTATTCATTTCAACATTGGTCTGATTATTAAGTAATCCAGCAAATGTCCCTTCGGTATATTTACGCAGACGCAAAGCTAGATCACCGCCGCCTTCCATCCCATCAAGAACCTGTTCGAGATCGGCCATAATCGGTGGATCAATTTTTGATAAATCAGAATCAGGCGTAATATCTTTTTTAGCGTAAGTTTCAAGCAAGGCACGATCAACAATTGAATCTTCGTCGTAATTTAAATTACCGAGCATTAAGCGAACTAGACCCTTTAGAGTAATAACCGCACTGCGAATAATATCTTTTGGTTTCGCTTCACCGCCAATTGAGCGCGGCAAATCAAATGGGTTAATTTTATTTTCACTCGACAAAGAAATATTAATATAAGTCCCACCAACTGCTTCCGCTAAATGCTTGTATTCATATTCCGGATCAATAACAATCACGTCCGTGCCGAGCATTAAAGAACGTAGAATTTCAAGTTTAATCGCATAACTTTTTCCAGCACCTGAGGTAGCGAACACAACCGAGTTAGCATTTTGCAGAGTAAAGCGATCAAATAAAATTAAACTATTATTATGACGATTAATGCCGTATAAAATACCCTGATCACTCGTTAGTTCACTCGATATAAACGGAAAAGACGAAGCAATCGGAGACGAATTCATGTTAAAAGTAATAAATAATTCATCGTTACCAAGTGGTAAAGTTGAGTTAAATCCTTGTTCGGCCTGATAATAGACACGACGTGAGTAGACTAAACGAGAACCAAAAATATCCTCGACTTGGTCAGAGACCCTATCTAAATCCGCGGCCGTATCAGCGTATAGAGTAACATACAATGCGAATTGAAAAAATTTCTCGGTTCCCTGAGTAAGTGCATCACGTAAATATTCGATATCGCGCAGAGCAGTTTCTCGAAGCGGATCGCGAGCTGCTCCTTTTTCGGCATCAGCAATAATTTGCGCTTCAAGTGAACCGACTTTATTTTTTAATTGTTTTAAAACAATTGAACTTTTGACCGGATAGAAGAACATTGAAACATCAAAAGTAAAATTTAAATTTATAATTGGCGCGAACCAGCCAACCGAAATATAACGTGGATAAGAAATAACAAAAATAGTTCGAAGGTATTTAGAGCCTAAATGAATTAGATTAGACTCAACTTTCAAACTGGCCGGAGCAATAATATCGCGGACAGACAGAACGCCACGGCGATAAGATTTCTCTTCTTCAACGACTTCACGAGTTAATTCTGGATTTGCTTCAAGTCCTGGGCCATTTTTTTTCGCCCCAAAAGCCACTGTCGACTGCAACGTTAATTTGTTTGGATTTTCCTGCTTATTAAAATTAACCATAGAATTTATTTATCAACTCGTAATTTATCAAGATCGACTAAATTCTGATTCTTCGAAGTTTCTGGATTATATGTTTTATAATATAGTTCAATTAAGCTTTGCGTATCGAGGCGAGCAACGGCCACCCCCATTGATTCAAGACCACCAATAACACTTTCATTCCGTCGTTCAAGCATCTCCTGATATTCACGAAAAGTTTTTTCTTTTAATTTAATAATCGTAGCCGGTTTTAAGGCTTCACTAATTAAACTAAAAAAACCTTTACGTTTATCGGACATTGGATCATAGGGTACAATAATATAAAAGCGCTTATTCATTATCTTTCCGAGCGACGTTAGCTCTTTAATGTACTCAATATAATCTGCCGTTTGCACTTTCAAAAGTTTATTTGTTTGTTGTTTTTCTTTTTCTTTTAAATACTCAAGGTAATTATCAATATCAAGCTCTCGAGATTGAATAACGATTTGCAGAGTAAAACTTAGATTATTTAAAAAACGGACGTACGAATCAATCACGGCATTCTGTTCGTCTTCACTTTTTAAAGCAAAGTTAATACTCGAAACAAGCAAAACAGCTCGAAGAGTTCCGTCTTTCATGACGATTGTGTCTTCTTTAATTTCCGCAATATCTAAATACTGCTGAGTAGAAACGGAAACATTATTTTTGGCTAATTTACTTTTAGGCATAATATATTATTCACCTTTATATCTTCCCTTGGTGTCAACGATTAAGGCGAGCTCGGCTAAACGTGATTTTTTATATAATTCTTTTGCTTCTATTTTAATTTCTGGTTTTGAATAAACAATTTTATCTACTTCCTCGATAAGCGTCAGACGATTATTCCAAACTCTTGTTCCTGGACGACGAATAGTTTGGGTTAAATTTAATACGAAATAGTGAAAGGGGCGACCATTAACTTTAACGAAAGAAAAAACAACGGCCAGCCCACCAACGAAAACAGTAATGGTAATGAATAAGGATAAATCAAATAATTTAAAGGAAAGTCCAACAATAACCGCCGCCGCCAGTAAAATTAAAAATTGACGGGTCGTTATCGGACCAATAATTTTGCTTTCAACATCAATAAATTGTGGAACGGTAAACTGTTGCATAACATATTAAAAAACTAGCTGACTATTCATAAGCAAAATCGCTTCAATTTCTTCCATACTTAAATAATTCTGATTATTTTTTTGTGAAGCGAGCGCAAAATCCTTAATGGTCAGGCCTTTGTTTAGTGCTTCCTGGAGCATCTTTAAATATAAACGATTAACAGGACTTTGACGCCAAGCATGAACGCCTGAGACCATTTTATCATAGCCATCCGCTTCTAACAATTTAATTTTCGAGAATACCTTAGCCGTAATTTCAGCCGGCGTTCTCCCGAGTCGCCTAAAATTTAATAAATCAAGATACTGTAGTTCTTCAAGCGGACCCATAATTTTTGGCATCGGCTTAATATCGTGCATTACTTGTTTGGCAATTGAAGGAGCGAAAATCGGACGAGAAATTCCAATCGGTTTTTGAATTGGAACATCAGTTCGCACTGTAGCCGGAGCTTCTTTCGCTGCTCGATGAAAAAAGCCAGTTTTCGGAATTGGTTTCTGTATTTTTTGAATGCCTAGTGTTGTTGCAGCGGCAATAATTGGTATAGCGGCCGTAACCGGTGCAATTGGAATAATTGGAGTAATTGGAGTAATTGGAGTAATTGGAGTTATTGGAGTAATCGGTGCCTTAATAATCGGTTGACTCTTCTCCTGGAGGGGCAAACTTAATTCTTTTTTCGGACTTGGTAAATTTAATTCTTTTTCTGGAGTCGTTAGTTCACGGGTGGTATCTAGTTTATATTGAGGTGCCTCCGGTCTTTTAATTTGTCCGGTCGCAATTGCTTGCTTTAAATTATAGCCAGAGCTAGCACTATCAGAAGCAGCAATAATTTTATCAAGACGATTTTGGGTTTCTGTAGGCGGCGTCGGCACCGACACTGGCGCTGAAACTGGCTCAGGTCTTCGATCTGTTTTCGTAAAACTTATCTCTAAACTCTTAAATGTTTTTTTCTCACAAACTTTAAAAACTTTATCAACCTCAGAAGCCTGTAAATTCAGCCCACCCATACTAATCGCTTTTGTAAAAGCATCTCGGGCAGCCATTTTACTTCGAACCCCCTTTAAATAAGTTGATAGAACTCCCTTAAAGCGGTTAACGAGATCACTACTAGGCAGCATTAAACCGGCTTCAGTTATTATAAGATTAATATCAGTATCTAAATCAAGCGCTTTTATCTCTTTAGTTAAACCCAAATATTCGCTGACACCAGAAAATACTTGAGTTGTTAATTCTTTCGCTAAATTCTCCGCTGCCGTTTGACTCAAATTCAAATCACTGCCAAAATAAGCTGGTAAATTTTTTACCGGAATGCTTTTTATCATTACTTTCATTACCGCCATAGCCAAGTCAACTTGATATTTTTTTTCAAGTTCATCGATTGACGCCATTATCAAAGGCGACGAAATTTTTTCGCGTAATTCTTTTGGTAAATTATTAAATTTTTGCAAATAATCGAACATGGGGAAACTTATTTTTATTTCGTTATTTTATTTTCTTCTTTTTATTTAAGCGTTCAATTTCCTGGGCAACTGCCTTATGTTCAAGGCTATCTGGAGTATATGATTTTAAAGCATCTTGAAGTTCAAAGAGAGTGCTCGTTTCGTTATTTACTGGTGTAGCCGGGGCCTTAAACTTTACTGACATTACTGGCTTTACTGGTCGCAGAGATTTGCTTGGAGCAACTGATGTTTGTATTTTAGTTTGAGTCTGAGTTTCTTCATCGTCCAACACATCTCTCATCTCTTGATGATTATTTTCTGACTTATCATAGGGAATAATCTGCCAATCAGAAATTGCAAGATTTTCCATACTTTCCGGAAAGAAAGCGAGACTACGATAAAGTTTTAAAACTTTTCTGACTAAATTTTTATCTTCGGAATTTAATTTCTTAGCATTTGCTGACGTACTTAAATATTGAGCTAAAACTAAGTCATTAAATATCTCGCTACCATTGGTTTTAATAAAATCCTTAAGCCAGTTTGAAATTGTTCCGGCAACATCTTTATCTTCAAATAATAAACGAGCACTCAAAATCGACTCTTGATTAGCTAATAAACTTTTACTCAAGCTCTCCTGGAGCAACCCATCTTTTGATAGCCAATAAAAAATTGCTTCATTATAATCTTCTATTATTGAACTTTCAATAATTTTATTTTTTAATAATTCAGCTAGGCCTTCACGAAAAATATTTATTACCTCAGTCTCTGTTTTTAAAACAGTATAGATAGCCCCATCAAGATCTTCTGTTAGTTGAAAAACCTCACTAATTATTTGATCCCTAATTTCATAAGCATCCTCTTCGGCTAATTTAAATCGATTTTGCAAATATTCAGGAATGTCCTTTAAACCAAGCTCGCCAATTGCGACTAAAATAACTAAGAACTTTAAATCAATTCCGTGCTCCTTTTCAATCTCTTCTATTTTTTCGAACACCTCAAGACTACCAACCTTATTTCTAAAGTCGGCTGGTAGCTTATCAAATCTTTTTAAACATTCTTCAAAGTAAGCCATATTTTAAGCGGATTAATTAAGGTCTGAGCCATTATCATTACTCTGTTCACTGGTATTATTTATAACAGTCGATGAATTAATGCTCTGTTCATTTTTATTCATATTTTTACCCAAACTATTCATCGATCTTATAAAATTCTTAAAATAATAAACCATAAAAGTATCATTTGAGGAGCTGGACTTACTATTTTTAAATTCTTGTTTAAACTTACTGCTCTGCTCTTTTTTGCTAGACTCAGTGATATTGGTGATGTTGGTAATATTTGTCTCGCCACTTTCTCCCTGGCCACTAATCTTCAAATTATATTCCTCTAATTCTTCATCAGCATCTTCAGACTCAATTACTTCTTGCATTGATTTTTTTCTACCAGGTCTAACTCCTCGGTCCAAATCCATTTTATTTTCTAAATGAGACATAAACTTAGAGCCGCCCGCTCTAATCTCTTCTCTGTCTTGAGGTGAAGCCATTGCCTTCTCTGTCAAATAATCGACATCGGACTCGCTTTTAATTCCTCGACGACCGTGCATGTCTTCATGAATTATTGTACTTTTTACATCTTCAGCGCTCTTATATCCTTCTGCGCTAGAATTTATTAATTCAATATTTCTAAGTTTTTTTGGATCTTTTAATTTTGCCTTAGCAGTTTCTAAATTTCCAAGGCGCTTTTCATCTCCCTTAGTAATATTTGTACCTTTTTTCTTAATACCAGCAATCTCCTGATCAATAACTCCAATAAGACTTGAGGCAATTTTCTTAATTTGCCCCTTATCAGAAGTAGCGACACCTTTAATATTTTTCAAATCTTGTCCTGGCTTAAGACCAGCTTTCATTGATTTTTGAACCTCTGGATCTAGTTTATTAAAATCAACGCCCATATATTCTTGCTGACCACGTGCAAAACCATTAACTGACAAGCTTCCCGAGCCTGGTTTGTTTTTTGCAACAATTTCATCTTGGCTTTCTGCTTGTGACTGCCCAAACGCTTCTTTTAATTGATAATCATTTTGAAAATGGTCAGTTTTATCAATCGTATTCCAATCATTAATTTTATTTCTTGTCCTTTCAATTAGCTGCTCATCATTACTTCCGGTCGCAGCCGAAATTCTTTGACGTTGTGCATCTATTTCTGGTGAACTCGGACGCTCCGTCTTTTCTTCTTTACCATTATCCTCATTGCCCGTACTAGTTGTACGCAATGCATAAGCATTATCACCGGTACGACCAATCGCCCTATCCATATCATCTGGGTCGGTAGTTATTGGCCCATATCTTCCTGGAGTCGTTAGTGCCGCCCCCCTACTATCAGTTCCAACAACATAACTAGTTAGACCAGCATCTCTTTGCCCATCATTATAGGCTCCTCGAGCTTCAGAATTTTTTTCTAACATGAGTTGAAACTTGGGGAGATTGGCAAGATTAAGACCAGATTTACCAAGTTGTGTTATTTGGTTTAAAGACGGTCGCTCTTTATTCATGTCGAGAGCTTTAAGACGTTTTTCCGCCTCCTCTCTACCAGGAGCATCCAAACCTACGGTCCCACGTGTTTTATCAAAACGTTCTTCCGGAACAACGACTATTTTTTGTGCTTCTTTTCTGGCAGCTTTTTGACTAATTGAGGCCGCCTTACCAGAGGCAATTGAAGCTAGAGTTCTGGTCGCACCAACTTTTTTGAATGCGTCAATTCTTTTTTTAGCTTTCTCTTCTACTTCTAATTTATGTTTACCCAAAGATATTGAACCTGCGCGAGCCAAACTTCTGACTCCAGTAAACCTAAGGGCCTGACCAACGTCACCTTTTTGTGAACCAACTATATCAAGCGCCCCACGGACACTTTTTTGATTAATAACAGCCATGCCAGCACTTTTTCCGCCTCGCTTAGCCAGCGCTAATGCTCCAGCTCCCGCAAACGCAGCCCCACTACTAATTTTAGCCATTCCCTTACCAGCAATTCCTCCGGCTGCACCACCAATTTCTTGAGATATTTTAAGACCACCGATAAGCATCCCGATGGCGATTATAAATCTAATGAAGACGTCAGGAGTTGAAGCGTTTGTTGCACCAATTGCTGAAGTCGTGTCCGTTTGGCCAGATATTCCCGCTTGTTCAGCAATTCCCTTCGTGTCGGTTGGGCCGGTCACCGGAAAATCTTTTTTCATATCTTGAGTCTGGAAAGAAACAAAAGATAACCAAATAAAAAATGCTAAAACCGGACCAACAATTAAATTTTTAGAAAATTCCAACCACCATTGGCTGGCATATTTTTGACCGTCCGGAAAAGCGGACATTAAATAAGCGGCGGGTGATAAGACAACGTAAATCCAAATCATTACGATACGCATAACGAGCATCGCGAGCATGGTAACAATAACGACAAGAGCGATTAAAACATAAATCAAACCTAAAACATAGGCGCCGACGATTGCCCAGAAACCAACATCAGCACTATTATTAGCTAAGGTTAAAATATCAGTTATTCCTAAATTACTAACTAAGTTGCCGGCCACCATGTCCTTAAAAGCATTAACAAAGGTAAGCATGACAACTTGCGCAAAATCAATTAATAACCCGCAAATAGTTTTTGAAAAATTTATTAAAATGGCCATGAGAATTAATTTTGGCAGCCATTTTTTATAACTATAATTTTCTATTTTTAAAATTGTTGCAAAGGCAATAATGAGTAGAACTAAAACAAAAAACATATTGCAAATATCACGCACAATTTTCCAACCGTGCATGATTGCCGGCGCACCAATAAAATTACTATACTGTGCGACCGATACTAAGGCCTGCATGACTAAAACTAAAATAATACCGAGCGCACCGATTATCCAACCAATCAGACCACCTAAAACTTTTCCCGCCCAATCACTCGGCCCGTCAGCATAAGCCGGAGCAACTAAAAAGAAGAGACCCACTCCCAAAAATAGTGTTAAGAGTGATATAAATACTTTTTTCTTATTTTTACTTATCATAAAATGTTTAGTTTCTCGTAAAAAGTCCCCAGAACATATCTACCAACGCTTTTATCGCCTCCATCGGATTAGTAATAACGCCAAGTAATAAAGAAATAATACTTAAAGCGCCTAGAAGTAAGAACAAACAACCAAAATTTAAGCAACCACAACCCATTTTTTCAACCGTACCGATAGATTCTCCTGCTTTTTCAGCTAGCGCTGCTTCGGCGGCTCCGTCAGTACTGGTTGCACCTGATTTTTCCGGAATCCATTCCCCTCCCAAATCAACAAACATTTCTTTTCCGAAAATTTTATTTAAAAAAACATGTATATCAATCCAAATAAGTGTTAAACCCCAACTAATAACTAGATTTTCCCAAGCTGCTTTTAACAAGCCTGAGGTCGAATTTCTAATTGGCGA
>JBBSAU010000032.1:0-8209 GCA_038251925.1 Patescibacteria group bacterium
CGAGGGTTGTGGGAGAGAGCTTTTTGGTCAATTGAAATCGAGGGGGCGAGTCCAATAATCTCATCGACATCAGCTGGTTTTTTTTGACCGAGGAATTGGCGCATATAAGGCGACAAGGATTCTACATATTGTCTTTGCCCTTCGGCAAATATCGTATCAAAAGCTAGTGACGACTTGCCACTTCCCGAAACACCGGTAATAACGGTTAATTTATTATGAGGTATTTCTAAATCAATATTTTTTAAGTTGTGCATCCGCGCCCCGCGAATGATAAGCTTTTCGTTCATATATTCAGCAGATTAGTAGTTTTATTTTTGCTTATTCACAAAATCTATAAAAGGATTTGGCTCGTCAAAAGTAATTAGCTTAGTATGCAGATTAATAATATTTAATGGTACGCCATATTTTCTGTTATATAAAAAATCAACTGAACAAAATAAAGCCTCGTCGTAATTGAAATTTAATTTAGCACTAACTTTTTTTACGGCTTCTTCAGATTTTCCCTCAACCTCGACGTAGGGCTCAAGGTATGGCCATTCATCAATTGTTATTTCAACTTCATCGAGCACCCAGAGTTCGCGTAAGCTTTCTTGATAAGCTTTCTTCTTGCAACCTATTTCAAGTAATAAATTCGTCGCTTCTTGAAAATTGTCGATTTTTAAACAAATTTCTTTTTGATCTGTTATTTTATCGCCGTAAACTGTTTTCAGACTCATCGTAATTTTATCTTGTTCATCGCGTACGCGCAGCCAAGTCCCGGGTCTTTCTTGTCCTTCCGGCAATTCGAAAACTTCTCTCCTTTGCATGAATTCAGGTTTAACTAAGGTCGCACCGGCATTTTTAAGTCGTGTTCTTATTTCGTCTTTAATAATATTAGTAAATGTTGCTTCGTATTCGATTTGCATATTTTTATTTATATATTTTTCCTAATTTATATCTCTCAATCATTAAGCCTGTAGCTTCGAAAATGGATTCAGGTAAATTTTCTAAATCAAACCATTCCCAACGTTCGCATTTATTTGCTTCCATTATTTTTGGCTCCCCGGTAACAGAATGAGCTGCAAAGCCGATGTTAACATAATGTTTACCTTTTTCGAGAGCGCCCATTTCATCTGCCACGGAGATAAGCTCTAATTTAGAAACGTCTAAATCAGTTTCTTCTTTTGCTTCCCTAGCGGCCGCTTGAGCCATAGTCTCTCCAAATTCTAAATGCCCCCCAGGGAATGACCAAGTTCCTTGACCATGTTCGGATAAGCGCAAACCCAGAAGCACCTTACCACTTTCATTTTTAATCATTACTCCCAATCCCACCCTTGGTCGAGAGTTTTCATTATTTTTATCCATATTATTAGTCCTCCGCGATATCGAGAAAATCTTCAATTTTCTTTTCGATGTTTTGCGGAGTTATATTATGCTTCTTATTATAGGCTAATTGTTTTGTCCGCCGACGTTCAGCTTCGTTTATTGCTCGGCGCATTGAGTCGGTCGTTTTATCAGCGTACAAAATTATTTTTCCTTTTACATTTCGGGCGGCCCGACCCATTGTTTGCATTAAAGAGGTTTGGCTGCGTAAAAATCCTTCACGGTCAGCATCTAAAATTGCCACTAGCGTTACTTCTGGTAAATCAAGTCCTTCGCGCAAAAGATTAACTCCTATTAAAACATCAAACTCGCCTTCGCGGAAATGTTTTAAAATATCAGTGCGTTCAAAAGTTTTAATCCCCGAATGTAAATAATTAGCGCGAAGACCCTTGCTGTTTAAGAAAGTATTTAAGTCTTCGGCTTGTTTTTTAGTTAAGGTATTAATAATGACGCGTTCACCGAGCGCGGCAATTCTTTCAACTTCGGCCATGACATCATTAATCTGACTATAGTTTTTTTCCTTATCAAAAACGGGACGAATTTCGATTTCGGGATCGACTAATCCGGTTGGTCGAATTACTTGCTCAACGACTTGTTTTGATTTCTGAGTTTCAAATTCTCCAGGAGTCGCGGTTGTAAAAATCATTTGCCCAATTCTTTTTTCAAATTCGGGAAAACGTAAGGGGCGATTGTCCATCGCTGAGGGTAAACGCCAACCATATTGAACTAGATTTTTTTTACGTGCTTGATCGCCATTATACATTCCTCGAATTTGCGGAATCGCAATATGTGATTCATCAACGATGGTTAAAAAATCTGGCTTGCCGTCTTTCCAGGGAAAATAGGAAATTAAAGAATCTGGTGCTTCCCCGACTAGTTTACCAGTTAAATGTCGCGAATAATTTTCAATACCGTGGCAATAGCCGAGAGTGCGCAGCATTTCCATGTCATATTTAGTACGCCGTTCGAGACGCTCGGCCTCGAGTAAATATCCTTCCTTTTTAAAATAGGCTAAACGATCTTTTAATTCCTCGTTTATATTTTTTATAGCGAGTTCAATCTGCGGTTTAGTGGAAACAAAATGCTTGGGTGGAAAAATAACAATTTCTTCTAAATTGCCGATGATGTTTCTTGTGACATTATCGATGATCGTCAGATCAGAAATTACTTGGCCACTTAAATCTAAACGATAAATAACATTTTCGGACATTGAACGAATTTCAAAAGCATCTCCCCGAACCCGAAATTCACCGCGTTTAATTTCGCCATTAACGCGAGTGAATTGAATTTTAATTAATTGTTTAATTAAATCAGTTCGCACCACCGTCATTCCCTTTTCTAAAACTAAACGCGCCTCAAGATAGCTCAGAGGTACACCGAGATTATATATACAAGAAACTGAGGCGACGATAATAACATCACGACGAGTGACAAGAGCCGAAGTTGCTCCGTGACGCAAGCGATCAATTTCTTGGTTAATCATCGCTTCTTTATCAATATAAGTATCGGTTATTGGCAAATAAGCTTCTGGTTGATAATAGTCGTAATAGGAAACAAAATAATGGACGGCATTTTCCGGAAAAAAGTTTTTATATTCACGGTAAAGTTGAGCCGCTAAAGATTTATTAGGGGCGATTACTAAAACCGGTTTACCAATTTCTTTGATAATATTGGCGACGGTAAAAGTTTTACCAGAGCCGGTTACGCCCAGTAAAGTTTGATAATCATAACCTTTTTCTAAACCGTTTAAGAGTAATTTAATAGCCTCCGGTTGATCACCAGCTGGCTTGAAATCAGCTTTAAGTTTGAATAACTTATCCATATTTAATTAATCAATTCGAGTTTTTGTTCTTCAATTATTAGTTCCCGCTCAAGTAATTCCGAGTGTTGGCAATTTGTCCGCCTACAATCAATCAACAAAATTATAAATGCTAAAATTCCGAATAGTCCAGCTGCTAGGAATGGCAAGTTTGTGCTAATGCCAAAAAGAGCCCCGGCAATAATTGGGCCGATAATCATACTCAGTGACATTACTGAGCCAAGTACACCCAAAATCATTCCCTGGTTACCGGACTGCCCCTTTTTTGCTATTTGGCTAGTCATCACGGCGCGAAGAACTGATTGAGCAACTGCCACTAAGATAATTCCGACAATTAGAATTGTAAAAAATGTTATTCCCATCAGAAAAAATCCGATTGCTAGAGTTAACATCAGCCAAATAATAAGGGCCTCTTCTTTAAAATATTTTAGCCACACTTTTTTTAAGAGAAATGCCTGATTAATAATTAAAACAATACCCATGCCAGCCATCGTTACACCCACCATTAAGGCTGTAAAATTAAATTCCGCATTTAAATACAGAGAGAATATTGATTGTTGACTAGCAAGAGCGAGGCCGAATAAAAACCAGGCAATAAAACCCAAGCGCAGATTAGAATTTTTAAAAGATTTAATTAGGGGGAGAAACGGATTTAGATCTATCTTTTTTGAAGTATCGAGATTTTTATTTGTTTCCGGTAAATTTTTCAGAGCCATTAGAAAATTAATAAAGGCTAAAGCGCCGACGAAGTAAAATGGAAACGATAAGGAGATTGTACTTAGGGCTCCGCCAATTACTGGACCAACAACTAAGCCGATTCCAAAAATAGCTCCGATCAATCCAAGATTGGTGGTTTTTTCCTTTTCATCTTTAGCAATGTCTAAAAGGTAAGATTGAGCAATTGGAAAATTTCCGGCCGCTAAGCCATCAATAATTCGTCCCAGAAATAGAAAGAAAATATTTCCTGCAACCGCAAAAACAAGCCAACCTATGGCTGTGCTTAAAATACTAATGATTAAAACAGGGCGACGTCCAATTTTGTCTGATAGCGCGCCTAGTAAAGGGCCGCTAAAGAAGGAGAAAAAAGAAAAGATGGCAAATAACAGGGTAACCGTAAAGGCAGAGGCGCCAAATGATTCAACGTAAAAAGGCAGGATCGGTATAATTATTCCAATTCCCAAGACGTCTATGAAGACAGTCAGTAATATTATTAATTTTTTATTCATTTTATGTAAAAATAATACTAAATTGACTATTTTTATTAAATTTTGTCAATTTTATACTAAAAATATTAAAATTTTAACTATATTTTATGAATTTATCATAACATAATATCATATTACGCCTAAAATTAAAAAGAAAATAAGCAAATTAGATATAAAAAGGAGCAGTTTTTTGAGCTGCTCCAAATGCTTATAAATCCCCATTTAAATAGATAGTATCTTCACTGCTAGGGCCAACTGAAAGGATAACGATTTTTGCCCCGGTTTCTATTTGGATAAAGAGCAAAATATCAATTATTTCATCTGGCAAGTCCGATACGCGACGAATTTTAGAGATGTCTTTATCCCAGCCCGGGAACTCATTGTAAATGGGCCGACACTGTGATAAAATTTCCGATTCCCTGATAAATTTAGTGAGGCGTTCGCCCGTTTTAATCGTCCTGCCGGCATAAAAAACAGGTTTACCCAGGTATTCGTAAGCTGTGCAGAGTTTGATTGTTTTGACACCGGACATAACATCGAATTTTGTCAGAACAATATTTGGCCCGTTAATATTAATTGAATGCTTCAAAGCGACAAGATCAAGCCAGCCGATGCGACGTGCGCGTCCTGTAGTAGCTCCGTATTCTTTACCTTTCATACGCACCGCCAATCCCTGTATAAGTTCGTCATCATAATAATTAATAGCCTCTTTAATGTCGATATTTAAAGCCTTTTCGCTTTCGGCATTATGTTTGGGATCATGGCAGTAAATTTCACTTTGTTCTGCACCTAATTCGCTCGGGAAAGGACCATTACCAACTCGACTCATATACGGCCCCTTGACGATGCCAAGAACCTTGTCGATGTCGCTAACTTTTAAGCAGCATCCTTTAGCCAGACCCTCGATACTGCTATCGGAAGACGTTTGGTAAAAGGTGGTTCCATAGTCGATTGACAAGAGAGTTCCTTGAGCGCCTTCAAGAAGGATTTTTTGCCCTCTTTTTAGTGCCAGTTCGTTAAAAGAATTTAAATCAATAATTTGTTCTAAAAACATTGGCGCTAGTTTCTCAAAGTAATAATCGATAATTGCCTGACGGCTGATGATTGTTTTCTCATCGTAAAATAAACCGTTCAGAAATTTTTGGCCATATTTTTTACCAAACATAAATTCTTTAACCATGGCCTTATCTAATTGATTAAAGCCTCCCTGTCTCACGTCCATAAATTTATGGAATTTTTCAATGAAGATTTTTTCGTTGGCAAGGTCGTTAATGCTTATTGATAAGCGAGAATAGTAGTCAGAATAAAAAGGGCCAATTCCACAACCGGTAGTTCCAATCAGTTTTGATTTTGCTGAACTTAGGTCATCAAGAATATGGTAAGGCATTAAAAGATTTGCCTCATGACTGATAAATAAATTATCAAAACTCATCCCTGTACAGGCAGGCATTTCCATTTCTCTTTTTAAAGCTATTAAATCTAGAGCGACTCCTCTTCCGAGAATGTTAGAAATATTCGGATTAAGAATACCCGACGGCAGTAAATGAGCAATAAATTCTTTGCCATTATTAATTAGAGTGTGCCCGGCATTAGCGCCGCCGGTTCCGCGAATGACTATTTCTGCCCAATCCTCGGAGAGAAGATGGATGATCTTCCCTTTGCCAGTGTCTCCCCACTGGTAGCAGACGACCGCAATAACGTTTTTGTTATCGGTAATTGTCGATAGAGTTGTGATTTCTTTTTCTTTCATCGGTATGGTTTTTTTGGTGTTTGTTTATTTATTTAATGATTGTTAAAATACATTTTTTGGTGCAATTTAAATACCTCTATTAAGTTACTTCTAAGTTCCTAAATTGTCAATTAAAAAAAGCTCCTAAAATATAGGAGCACTTTTATTTTTGTATTAATTTAAGCCTCAAACTAAAAGAAATATTGAATCACTAATCCGGCCACGATACTAATTCCCAGTAATAGCCCTAAAATTGTGAATACATCACGACGTCTTTTTTCCTCACGAAGCAAAACTAGTATCCCTAGTCCGCCACTCGCTGATAAGCCAGCAACAACAGCCCCGTAAGTAATAACTCCTTTTAAGTATAACTCGGTAATAGCAACCGACGAAGCGCAATTAGGGATTAAGCCAAAGAGAGCGGCGATAAAGGGTTGTAGATAAATATGCTGTGAAAAAATTCTTTGTAAATTAGAATCACCGATATAAAAAATTAGCAAATTAATTAAAAAAGAGGCGATGAATACAAAACTAAAAATCTTGAGAGTATGTACGAAAGGATGATAAATGATTTCTTTAGGACTAAATTTTTTGGCATTAGGACTGACGCAGTGTCCGCAACAGGCTGGTTCTTCAATCACACATTCATGATGATGTTCGGGGTTATCTTTGCCAGTAGCATAAGCCTGAATATGAGATTCGGTTTGTTTATTTTTTTTGCGGAAAAATAAATCAACAATATAGCCAGCAACTACAGCAATAAATATTTTTGTTAAAATTAGTGGTATTAGTATTTTTGCCTTATCCGGCTGCGAAAGAATTATCGGAATGGCTTCATCGGATGTGGACAGGTAAACTGCTAGGAGAGTGCCGATTGTCAGAAGACGTTGAGTATATAAGGCGGTTGAAATAACCGAAAAACCGCATTGTGGAAAACTCCCTGCCAAGGCGCCAATTGCCGGACCAGCCGATCCTGCTTTTTGAATATTTCTACGTATTTTGTTACCGTATTTATATTCGATTAATTCAATGCCGACGTAAACCACAAATAAAAGCGGCAACATCTTCAATGAATCAAATAGGGCTTCAAGGAATATTGTTTGCATATGCCACTATTATTAATAGAAAAATGAGTTTAGTCAATGCGATTTAATAACCCAAGAATTCTTCTGTTTTAATATCGTCTTTATTAATGCCTTTATCAATTAGTGTTTTTTGAAGAGATTTAAGCATTTCGCTTGGTCCGGCTAAGTAAAAAAGTGGCTTAACTAAATCTCCTAGATATTTATCCAACATCTCTGTCGTAATGTAACCAGTTTCGCCATTCCATTCGCTACTAGTTTTATTAACTCGAGTCATGGTGTTAATAATCTTGTAATTTGAGTTATATTTTTGAAGCTCAATTAGTTCCTCTAAATAAGGGGCGTCGCTTGGTTCATGATTGCTATAGAATAAAAATATTTTATTAGGGATTTTTTGGGTGGTGGCATAAGTTACCATGCTTCGAAACGGAGTAATTCCGATCCCGCCGGCTAGAAAAACAAGTGGACGCTCGAGATCTTTTGGAAGAGTAAAAACCCCGAGTGGAGCTTCCAGAATTAATTCCGCTCCAGGTAATAGTGTTTTTAAAACACGTTTAAAAGCGGAGTCCCTTAAGCGAGTAGCTATTATTAAATATTCTTCATCAGGAGAACTGGCTAGAGTAAATGTTCGTGAATTTCCCTTTCCGTCAGTTTCAGGCGGGTTTATTAAGCTGAATTCACCGAACTGGCCAGCTCGGTAATTAAAATTTTCTGGCTTTTCGAAATAAAAAGCGGCTGTGTCATTCGCTAATTTTTCAGTTTTTATATATTTTATTATGTGAATCATAAAATTTTTGATTTAGTAATTTACATAATTACTACGCAAATTTTAGTGATTAATTTTCGCTTGAGAGAGATTATTAAAATAAGAGCTTTACTTACTTAAATTTTTGAAAATTAGTTTAGCTGTTTCTTCAGAGCCAATGAGTGAGTTATTAATTACTAAACCAAAGCCGGGATTATTAATTTTTTTCTCATAATGATATTTTATTCTTTCCATTTCCCATTCATC